>CAYHRC010000309.1:0-3731 GCA_964358565.1 uncultured Sphingobacterium sp.
TACAGGCTAATCGGAGAGATAACTTCGTAAGTCTAACTATTCCGCAAACGCCACAGTAGCAATACTTATCCTTAGCCCCTCAATCTTTAATAATTCCAGGCTGCAAGCTTCCAGTGTTGCGCCTGTTGTCATTACATCATCGACAAGGAGTATATGTTTATCTAGTAAATCTTCACTTTTAGCAATAAAGAATGCAGCTTGTAAGTTTTCATACCTGGCAAACCGTGATTTCCTGGTTTGAGTTTCTGTATTTTCAATGCGTATCAGGTTGTTGAGTGCCATTGGGATATTCAATATGGAGGCCATGCCTTCAGCGATGTATTCACTCTGATTATACCGCCGTTTTTTAAGCCTGGAAGGATGCAGCGGAACAGGAATGATCAGATCAGGTTTAATCCATTGCGAAGACCTGTTTAACTCATAGGCATACAACTCTCCCATTCTGAATCCCGCTTCCGGCCGGTTATTATATTTCAGCTGGTGCATAATGTTTTGTACCCGGTTCCCTTTTTGAAAATAGACAAAGGAGGCTGCCTGAATAAAAGGAAACCTTCCCCATAATTGGCGGGCAAGTTTGTTTTCAGGGTCTGAGTGAAAATTCGTAACCGGAAGGTGGTAGACGCAGTTTGTGCAGATCACCTCCTCATTTTTGAAAAGGTTTCTTCCGCAGGCAGCACATAGTTCCGGGAAGAATAGTGCCAGAAGATCCTCAAAGAAGCCATTAAAAGCTGTCATCTGATTAAGATACAGCTCTTTTTGATCGGGAATTAATACAATGTACTTTATTTATTTAACGGAACTCAGCTTTTTACCGCAAGCTGTCCGCAGGCGGCATCGATATCTTTTCCGCGGCTCCTTCTTATATTAGTATTGATACCATGTTTCCTGAGATAGTCAGCAAAGGCTTCGATCTTGTCTATTTCAGCATTCTTATAATCGGCAAAGCTGATCGGATTGTATTCTATAATATTTACTTTACAGGGAATATGCCTGCAAAAACGTGCAAGCTCTTCCGCATCCTGCAGTGAGTCGTTAAAATCATTGAAAACAATATACTCGTAAGTAACCGGGTTTTTGGTCTTTGAAAAATAATACTTTAAAGCTTCAGCAAGTGCCTGTAATGAGTTTTGTTCATTGATAGGCATGATGGTATTTCTCTTTTCATCATTTGCAGCATGCAGAGAAAGTGCGAGATTAAATCTCACAGCGTCATCACCTAACTTTTTAATCATTTTAGCAATTCCGGCAGTTGAGACCGTGATCCTTTTTGCGGCCATATTTAATCCGTCCTTAGCGGTGATACGCTCAATGGACTTCATAACATTGGCATAATTAAGCAATGGTTCACCCATCCCCATATAAACAATATTGGTAAGAGGGATCTGATAATTCTCTTTAGCCTGCCTGTCAATAAGTACAACCTGATCATAGATCTCATCAGGATTAAGATTCCGCTTCCTCTCCATATACCCGGTAGCACAAAATTTACAGCTTAGACTGCAGCCGACCTGGGAACTTACACAGGCAGTCATACGATCAGCAGCCGGAATCAATACCCCTTCAATAATATTACTGTCAAACAGCCTGAACGTGTTTTTTATTGTTTTGTCTGAGCTGAACTGTGATTGATGGATTTGTAAGTTATTGATTGTAAAGAGCTCTTTCAATTTTTCCCTTAAGGGTTTTGAAAGATTGCTCATTTCCTCGAAGTCAGTGCATGATTTTTCCCAGAGCCATTCATAAACCTGTTTTGCCCTGAAAGCAGGCTCACCCATGGAAATGAAATGTTCTTTAAGCTTATCGACGGATAAACTGCGGATATCTGTTTTAATATGATCTGGCATTATTTTGCAAAAATAGTGTTTAGTTGTTAGTTGTTGGTTGTCAGGCGTTACATTATGACATTCAGGTAGGAATTTTTGTTTGTGGTTAGGGAAGTTACCTGTTGTGAGTTACCTGTTATAAGTTCTGGGCGCAGGATTAACGCCAGGCAGAATTTAACGTAAAACGTACAACTCATTAGTAGTCCCGTAATTCGTGTTTAGTTAAATAGTAATTAGATCAGGACTTTCACGTAGGAATAACTGACTTTTGTACCTAAACAAAGAAATCAGTTACCAGCTACATAATCTGATGTAAAGAATGACAGCCTGTAACCTATAACCTAAAACTTATAACTTAACACCTATAACCCAATGCGCCACTTTACCGCTAATTACATCCTTCCCGTTAGCGGGCCACCCATCAAAGACGGAATAGTTTCTGTTGACGGCGAAGGTGAAATTGTGGGTATTTATGATCATCAGAGTGCAGGACTGATTACAGAACCGCTTGAACAATATGAAGGTATTATTGTCCCGGGCTTTATAAATTGTCATTGCCACTTAGAGCTTTCTCATTTGCTCGGTCAGGTACCACGCGGTAAGGGACTTGTTCCTTTTATAAGTTCGGTGATGAGCCAGCGATTTATCGATGAGGACACGATTATGTCTGCGATGGAAAAAGCAGATAAAGTGATGTACGAAAATGGGATCGTTGCTGTTGGGGATATTTCCAATAAAAGCCATTCCAGAATAATTAAGGAAAACAGCCCGGTTTACTATCATACTTTCATTGAGCTTCTGGGCTTTGATCCTGAAAAAGCAGAACTGATTTTTAATAAGGCGATGGGACTTAAAAATGAATTTGCTCCCCTGCCTGCCTCCCTGGCGCCTCATGCACCTTATTCTGTCTCTCAGGATCTTTTTAGCTTATTGAAAAAGTATGCTGAGTCAAATGATGGTATTTCCACTATGCATAACCAGGAAAGTGATGAAGAAAATAATCTTTACAGAAATAAAAGGGGGGCCTTTATTGAATTTTATGAGGGATTCAAAATTGACATTAATTATTTTAAAGCCCGGTCTCTAAGCTCTTTGCAATCACTTCTTCCCGGGTTTTCGGCCAGGCAAAGATGGCTGCTGGTCCATAATACCTATACAAGCCCTGAAGATCTTCAGTTTGCCAATCGCTTTAAAGGGGAAATATATTGGTGCTTTTGTCCCAAAGCCAATCTGTATATTGAGGGAAGACTACCTGAAATTGAAATGTTCCTCTCCCTTAGTTCTAATATCACCCTGGGCACCGACAGTCTTGCCTCCAATGACAGCCTTTGCATCCTGGCCGAATTAAAAGCAATAAAAGAGCAATTCTCATCATTGCCCTTAAGCCAAACTATCGCCTGGGCTACGCTGAATGGCGCTAAATTTTTAGGAATAGATAAAAATTTCGGATCTATTGAAAAGGGGAAAAGGCCAGGCCTGAACCTGATAAGCAATGTTAACGGGCGCGAGCTAAGCGCTTTCTCGCAAGTTACCAAACTGATTTGATCCTTATTTTGCCGACTGGGCTTAAAAGCTCAATTTTACATCAATGAATCCCATCAATAAACTATTCGGTATAAAATATCCAATTATCCAGGCTGGTATGGTGTGGTGCAGCGGCTGGCGACTGGCTTCCGCAGTTTCCAATGCGGGTGGCCTGGGCCTGATCGGTGCAGGTTCCATGTACCCTGAGGTATTACGCGAACATATTCAGAAATGCAGGCAGGCCATATCAAAACCATTCGGTGTTAATGTCCCATTACTCTATCCCGGCATTAGCACCATCATGGATATCATCATGGAAGAGAACGTAAAGATCGTATTCACTTCTGCAGGCGATCCGTCTCTGTGGACAGGCAAACTTAAAGA
>CAYHRC010000310.1:0-3712 GCA_964358565.1 uncultured Sphingobacterium sp.
ATAGTTAGATGTAGGGTCGAATACTTGTATTCGGCCCTTTTTTTACCATTAAAATGAAGGATATTTGAGGGGTATGAATATCATCTTACCGGCTTTAAAAGCATTATTTGCCTTTTTAAGTGCAAGTCATAATAAAATAAGCATATACTGATGAGTAAACGAAAATTAGCAATAGCTGTAACAGGAGCAAGTGGTTCTATATATGCGAAGGTATTATTCGACAAACTAAGTCTTCTCAGGGATCAGTTATCTGATCTCGGTATAGTTATGTCAAATAATGCAAAAGATGTCTGGCTGCATGAACTGGGCAATCAGGCATATTCCGGATATGATTTCCGGTTTTATGACAAACATGATTTTACGGCTCCGTTTGCATCAGGATCTGCCGGCTTTGATACTTTGATTGTTTGTCCATGTTCTATGGGTACCATGGGCCGCATCGCAGCTGGAATTTCCAACGACCTGATTAGCCGGGCGGCGGATGTAATGCTTAAAGAAAGGCGTAAACTTATCCTTGTGGTTAGGGAAAGCCCTTATAATCTTATTCATATTAATAACATGAAGATCATTACAGAGGCTGGAGGAATAATTTGTCCGGCCAGTCCCTCATTTTACAGTCTGCCAAAAAGCCTCGAAGAGGTAGCAGAAACCGTAATAAACAGGGTAATTGATCTGGCAGGTTTAGATTACGAATCTTATCGCTGGGGACACAGCTAAAGCATCAAAAGCAATTTGTTTTTCCATATTGATAAAACTTCCCATAGCCTGATTTTCAAGCACATTTATTATCTTTGCAGCCTGTTATGAATAAAAAGGTCGCATTTTACACTCTCGGCTGTAAGCTAAATTTTTCCGAAACCTCCGCCATTGGGCGCCAGTTCAGTGATGCTGGTTTTGAAACGGTACCTTTTACAGATCAGGCAGATATATATCTTATTAATACATGCTCCGTAACTGATCATGCGGATAAAAAGTGCCGTAAGGTCGTTAAAGAAGCACTAAAACATTCCCCTAATGCCTATATAGCTATAGTTGGCTGTTATGCCCAGCTTAAGCCCAAAGAGATTTCGGAAATTCCCGGGGTTGATATCGTATTAGGTGCCGCAGAAAAATTTCAGATCATTGAATATATCAGCGATCTCACAAAACAGGCAAAGACCAGGGTTTATAATCAGCCTATAGTGGAAACAAGAGAATTTGTTTCCGCATATTCATTCGGGGAAAGAACCCGAACATTCTTAAAGGTACAGGACGGCTGCGATTATACCTGTACTTTCTGCACCATTCCCCTTGCCCGGGGAGAAAGCAGGAGTGATACAATTGAACACGTACTGGAACAGGCTAAGGAAATTGCTTCTTCCGGAGTGAAGGAAATAGTTTTAACTGGCGTAAACCTGGGCGATTTTGGTATCCGTAACGGAATGCGTGAAGACAGGTTTTTGGATCTGATAACAGCGCTGGATCATGTTGAGGGCATTGACCGGATTCGGATATCATCCATTGAGCCTAATTTATTGACAAACGATATCATTGAATTTGTATCATCCTCGGAAAAGTTTGTACCGCATTTTCATATTCCACTTCAATCAGGCTCTAATAAAATATTGGGCTTGATGCGCAGGAGATACAAAAGAGAGTTATATATTGAGAGAATTTCGAAAATAAGGGAGTTAATGCCCGACTGCTGCATTGGAGTAGATGTTATTGTGGGATTCCCGGGTGAAACAAAAGATGATTTTCTGGATACCTATAACTTTCTGAATGAACTGGATGTGTCTTACCTGCATGTTTTTACCTATTCAGAGCGTGAAAATACATTGGCAGCTGATATGAAAGGGTCCGTAACCGGCTCTGTTCGCTTCGAAAGAAATAAAATGCTCCATATTCTTTCAGAAAAAAAGCGTCGTGCTTTTTATGAAACTCAAAAAGGAAAGCAAGCTGAGGTGCTCTTTGAAGCTGATCATAAAGATGGTTTCATGCATGGTTTTAGTCGTAATTATGTTAAGGTGAAAGCCCCTTATGATCCTCTGATGGTGAATGAAATAAGATCAGTTAAGTTTGATAATATAGCTCCTGACGGGGATATGGAAATCACGGAAATACCAGAAATTTTTGTTCATTAACAATCTTGAAATTGCTAAAGTTTAATTTAAGCTGTTCAGCAATGCCTTAAAGCTTATTTTAGCATTGTATATTGAAGCAAGATTGTATATTTAGCCTATGTTTCCAACCATTACACACCTTATAGAATATCTTACCGGTATTACTATTCCACTTCCAATTCAAACATTTGGATTTTTTGTCGCCCTCGCCTTTGTAGCAGGTTACTGGGCTCTTTCCCAGGAATTTAAACGCAAAGAAAAATTAGGTCTTGTTCACCCTTTTACAAGGGATGTTAAAGTTGGTGAACCGGCATCAATTCAGGAACTTGTCCTTAACGGGATTTTTGGCTTTCTTGTGGGATTCAAACTTATAGAAGGGCTGTTTAATTATTCAGATTTTGTAGCTAACCCGCAAACCTTCATCCTTTCCGCCAGGGGAAGTATTCTGGGCGGATTATTGCTAGCAGCATTATTTATTTACTGGTCCTATTCTGAAAAGAAGAAGGAACAATTAAAGCAGCCAAAGATAGTAAAGGAAACCGTTCGTCCTTACGAAATTATGGGAACCTTGCTTCTGTGGGCGGCTGTATGGGGGTTTATAGGTGCTAAGATATTCCACAATCTCGAGTATTGGGATGATTTCATTAAGGATCCAATTGCAGGTCTGCTCTCATTTAGTGGCCTTACGTTTTACGGTGGCCTGATCATGGGCGGAGCAGCCGTTTTATATCAGGCTAATAAGTATGGAATAAAATGGATCCACATGCTTGATATAGCAGGTCCCGGACTTATGCTCGCCTATGCTGTTGGGCGGATTGGCTGCCACCTGTCCGGTGACGGAGATTGGGGCATTGAAAATGTCGCCGCAAAACCTTCCTGGTTAAGCTGGGCTCCCGACTGGGTCTGGTCGTTTAATTATCCGCATAACGTTGTAAATGAAGGAGTTCGTATCCCGGGCTGTACCGGTAATTACTGTAATCAACTCCCATTGCCTGTATTTCCCACTGCATTTTACGAGGTGTTGATGGGACTTGCGATATTTGCATTTTTATGGTCTATCCGGCATAGAATTAAAATTCCAGGCTTAATGGTGTCAATATATTTAATATTGAATGGGGTAGAACGCTTTCTGATCGAAACCATCCGGGTGAACTCAAAATATCATGCTTTTGGATTAAGTTTTACTCAGGCTGAACTTATTTCGTTTATAATGGTTGTTCTGGGAGTTATTGGGATCATCTGGTCTGTCAGACATACCCGGAAATATCCAGAAAATAATCCAGCTTAGAAACATGGAACTATCAGCTTTAATCCCGGAAGTGATTGCCTTAACAAAAGGCGTGGGTGAATTTATACGCGGCGAAGCTTTGGTTTTTGACAGGGAGAATATTGAATATAAGGGGCTCAATGATATGGTCTCCTATGTGGATAAAACTGCCGAGATTGATCTTGTCAGGGGATTATCGGAACTGTTGCCTGAAGCGGGTTTTGTAACTGAAGAGAAGACGAGCTCTGTTCATGGTGAAAAATACAACTGGATCATTGATCCCTTAGAAGGAACTACAAACTTTATACACGGCATTCCCACTTTTTCAATCAGCATAGCTCTC
>CAYHRC010000311.1:0-3712 GCA_964358565.1 uncultured Sphingobacterium sp.
AACGGAATATGGACTTACGTCAATACAGGCAGACCAACAGCAAAGGAAAATGAGGCTACTCTCATTAGTTCTCTCAGCCCGGGCGAAAGGGAGTTCAAGCTTTATTTACCCCTTTACGATGGGACCACAAAAGTGGAGATAGGGATAGACAATGGCAGTATGATCACTAAGCCTGCAGCTGATAAGCAGCTGCCCATTGTTTTTTACGGTACCAGCATCTTACAGGGCGGTTGTGCATCAAGGCCCGGTATGGTATTCACAAGTATCATCTCAAGAAAATTAAATGTGGATTGTATTAATTTCGGATTTAGCGGAAACGGAAAAATGGATCCGCCAATTGCTGAGCTTATTTCCGGCATTAAGGCTTCTTTTTATGTTATTGACTGTCTTCCTAATATGACAGCCAAACAAGTCACAGATAGTGTTATTCCATTAGCCACAGCAATCCGGACTAAAAATCCAAAAACTCCCATCGTATTTGTTGAAATTGTGGAGTATACAAGAGCAATTTTTCAAGCTGATGTAAAAAAAAGCATGGATGAGAAGAATCAGGCATTGAAAACAGAATTCGACAAATTGCTGCGTGGAGGCATGAAAGATCTTGTTTACATCAGTGCAGCCGGTTCAATCGGGACAGATAATGAGGGTACTGTCGACGGAACCCACCTGACTGATCTGGGATTTTTACGATACGCAGATTATTTGATTGCGAAGTTTAAAGAGAATAAGCTTGCGATCAGATGACAGGGAGGCATTTGATAATTATTTCCAGCTGCTGAAGCACTTTACTGGTCGTAGCGTCTCGCTACGACCTCCACTAGATAAATGCAATTTCAATTTTACTTTTACCTGCCTCTGCATAATCTTTGGCGCTACTATGTAGCCAATAATGGGCTTCTTCTACCAATCCGGCTTCAACCGGGCTATTGTGGGTATAATCTAAGCGCTGATCTACCATCTCGTTTGTACTTAATTCTATCGGGTGATTGTGCTGTTGCCAGAATTGAAAATCTTTATTGCGTTCATTCTTAGTTCCCGCACGTTCCATCATCCATAAAAGCCATTCTCTCCTGCTAAATGAACATGGCTGCTCATGATGCAATAGGCATGCACATTAAGCCCTTTATTATTTGGCAATATTTTATACTGTCGTACAAAATATCCCGGTAAGTTTCCCTTATGAAAACATCCAACCAATAAACAACGGTAAAGGTCACAAAATGCAAACCTTCCTGATTGCTGATAGCATCTTATTAAAAACTCCAAAAAGAATGATCTGAAAATAGTGGAATAATAAAATACTCATCCGATGACGCAAAGTCATCGGATGATATTATTTAAATCTTTCCTTTAAAAAACTGCCGGTATACGAGTTGTTCTCCCGGATCAGATCTTCAGGAATTCCCTCGAAAACAATATTACCGCCTTTATCTCCGCCTTCAGGGCCAATATCGATAACCCAATCTGCGCATTTGATCACATCCATATTATGTTCAATAACAATGATGGTATTCCCCTGATCTAGTAAAGCGTCAAAAGATCTGAGAAGCTTCTTAATATCGTGAAAATGAAGTCCGGTTGTAGGTTCATCAAATATGAAGAGTGTTTTACTGCTATTATTGCCTTTGACAAGAAAGGATGCGAGTTTGATACGCTGTGCTTCACCGCCTGAAAGTGTGTTTGATGATTGACCCAGATGCACATAACCAAGGCCCACATCAGCTAAAGGTTTGATCCTGCCGGCAATTTTAGGCTCATTCGCGAAGAAATCAAGTGCTTCATCGATTGTCATATCCAGCACCTCGAACACATTTTTATCTTTATAGGTCACATCAAGCACATGCTGCTTGAACCGCTTACCATCACAGGCCTCGCAGGGCAGAAAAATATCTGCCATGAACTGCATTTCTATCTTTACTTCCCCTTCTCCCTGGCAAACATCACAGCGCCCGCCTTCCACATTAAAAGAGAAAGCTGATGGTTTAAGCCCTCCTGCTTTCGCCCCGGGTTGTGAAGCAAATAAGTTCCTGACTTCATCCCATGCTTTTACGTAGGTTACCGGATTAGAGCGCGATGAACGGCCAATAGGATTTTGATCCACAATCTCTACCTGCTCAATCTTATTGAAATCACCTTCAATTGAATCATAAGCGCCGGTTTGTTCCCCTGAATAGTTGCCGATAGCTTTCTGTAAGGCTGGCTGAAGAATACGTTTAACCAGGGATGTTTTTCCCGATCCGGAAACGCCAGAAACTACCGTAAGGATATTTAAAGGAAAGTTAACGTCTACATTCTGAAGGTTATTTTCTCTGGCACCCCTGATACCGATAAAATCATTCCACTTGCGTCTGTGAGCAGGGATGTCAATAGCCTGTTTCCCGCTAAGGTAGGCTCCTGTTAAGCTTTGATGATCTTTAAGGATCTCTTCATAAGTCCCTGTAAATACCAGGTTACCCCCATGCGTTCCAGCTTCCGGACCGATATCGATAATATGATCAGCGGCCTGCATGATCTCTTCTTCATGCTCAACAACTATAACAGTATTCCCAACATCTCTCAATGATTTTAATACGCCAATCAGGCGATGGGTATCACGGGGATGAAGACCGATACTGGGTTCATCAAGCACATATATTGATCCTACCAGTGAACTTCCCAAAGAAGTTGCAAGATTGATCCTTTGAGACTCTCCCCCAGACAAAGTGTTGGAAAGACGGTTCAGGGTCAGATAACTTAGCCCCACATCATTCAAAAATCTGACACGGTTACTTATTTCCATTAACAGACGTTTCGCTATTTTCTGACTGGAGGCATCGAGCTCAAGAGTTTCAAAGAAACCTAAAGCTTTATCAAGAGGCATCAATACAATATCTGTAATGGATTTATTCGCAATCTTTACGTAGGATGCATCCTGCCGTAAACGGCTGCCCAAACATTCAGGGCAACTTGTCTTTCCCCTGTACCTGGAGAGCATTACCCGGTATTGAATTTTATAAGTCTGTGTTTCAAGCTCTTTAAAAAAATCATCGAGGCCGCTGAAATACATATTCCCGGTCCAAAGCAAGCGTTTTTGTTCTTCGGTAAGCTGACTATAAGAGCGATGAATAGGAAAGTCAAACTTAATAGCACTTCGAACGAGCTTATTAAGCCACTCGCCCATCTTTTCCCCTCTCCAGGGAGCTATGGCGCCGTCATAAACTGATTTACTTTTATCAGGAATAACCAGATCCTCATCAATTCCTATCACCTTACCATATCCTTCACAGCGCTTGCAGGCACCATAAGGATTGTTGAAACTGAAAAAATTCGGTGTAGGCTCTTCAAACCGGATCCCATCCAATTCAAAACGATCACAAAACACATGGACATTTGTATTTTCTTCAACCTGGCAATCGCCTCTTCCTTCAAAGAAGGCTGTCTGAACAGAATCAGCAATACGGCTAAGGGTTTCATCATCATTGGCTACAGAAACCCGGTCAATTACTATTTGTACTTGTACATCGTTTCCTGATTTTTTATTACTTAGAGATTTATCCTCAAGGAGGTCCTCAATTTTAGATAATTGTCCGCCTATGAACACGCGGGCAAAGCCCTTTTGTAACAAAACGGCAAGCTCTTCTTTGAGTGAGCGATTATTGTGTGCATGTAAAGGGCATAAAATTGTTACAGAAATTCCATCAGGCAAATCTGAAATAAAATTTACAACATCTGT
>CAYHRC010000312.1:0-2629 GCA_964358565.1 uncultured Sphingobacterium sp.
AAGAAACTTTACAATTATAGCCTCGTCCTGATCAGCCTGTTTTTTGGGGTCGAAATTATCCTTTTTCATGCATGAGCCCAGGGCAAACATTGTAATGAAAGAGAATAACAGAATGTATTTAATCTTCATATTCCTGCAAATTTATCCTTTTAAACTTTAAAAAGTAAGTATTAACATTATTTAACAGAAAATACCCGATTCAACATGACAGATAGCTTGTAATCAACTGATAATTATTAAATTAGTATTTAAGCTAAATACAGTGGATGCACAGCTATGTAACCACAGATAAAATATATTGTGTTTACACCGCACCTAACGAAGAAATGATACGGGAACATGCCAGGCAAGGCGGATTTCCGGCAAACGTTATATCAGAGGTATCTACAATGATTAATCCTGATGCAGCAATGTAGAGACGCACAATTGTGCGTCTCATGTGCGGTATTGTGGTGCGGTATTGTGGAGACACACAATTGTGCGTCTCTACGATTTTTAATAACAATATTTATTCGCCTCAATCAGCTGCTTTGCTACACGCTGTCTGCAATCTTTAATATTGAAAGACTCAGCTTTGGTAAAGCGTTTAAGACCAACAAGCATCATTTTCAGTTCATCCCCTTCAGCAAAAGAATAAAGAGCTTCTTTTCCGGCCAGGGCAACTTTGTCTACGGCCTGATATAAATATATCCTCATCATGTCAAGCTGGCCTTTGCAAGCCTCCTCTCCTCTTAACTTAACGAGCTTTTCAACCCGTAAAATTATTGATTCAGCTACGTAGATATATCCGATGATATCGGCTATGTTCATCAGGATCTCCTGTTCTTTTGAAAGGGTCATCATCAGCTTTTGAACAGCTGCCCCGGCGATCATTAAACCGGCTTTTTTCAGATTTTGAA
Organism: uncultured Sphingobacterium sp.; assembly: GCA_964358565.1. Classification (GTDB taxonomy): domain Bacteria; phylum Bacteroidota; class Bacteroidia; order Sphingobacteriales; family Sphingobacteriaceae; genus Daejeonella. The sequence goes on from CAYHRC010000312.1 coordinate 900, forward strand.
GACTGCGTTTTTCAGCCGCAAAAAGGGAATCGTCCTCTTCCCCAAAATCAGGGATAGACATTAATTCGCCTGCTACAGCCTGAGCCGGAGTCATCAGGTCTATCTCTCCCTTCATGGCCCGTTTCAATAACATATCGAGGATGAGCATGCGATTGATCTCATTCGTACCTTCAAATATCCGGTTAATGCGGCTATCGCGATAAGCTCTATCCATTGGTGCATCGGCAGAATATCCCATTCCTCCATATATCTGTACGCCCTCATCTACAATATAATCAAGCATTTCAGATCCCCAAACTTTCAAAATGGCACATTCTACCGCAAACTGCTCAGTTGATTTAAGTTTGGCTTTGGATGGATCCATTCCTTCGGCCACAAGAGCATCATAGGCATCATCGATATTCTGACCTGCACGGTAAGCCGCGCTTTCAATGGCAAAATTACGTGTGGCCATTTCGGCGAGTTTATACCTGATAGCACCGAACTTCGATATAGGTAAGCCAAATTGAACGCGCTCATTAGAATAGTTAATAGCCTGGCTGAGTACTCTCCTGGAGGAGCCAATCGCGGCAACGCCCAGCTTGATACGGCCGATATTGAGAATATTAACCGCGATCTTAAAGCCATTTTCACGTTCTGAAAGCAGATTAGAAACAGGTACCGGACAGTCATTGAAGAAAACCTGCCTTGTGGATGAGCCCTTGATACCCATCTTATGCTCCTCAGGGTTCATTGTAATTCCGCCAAATTCTCTCTCGACAATAAATGCTGAAAGATTTTTGTCGTCATCGATCTTTGCAAATACAATAAAGATATCGGCAAAGCCACCATTGGTAATCCACATCTTCTGACCGTTGATCAGGTAATGTGTACCCTCCGGATTTAATACTGCTTTAGTTCGTCCTGAATTAGCATCCGATCCTGAATTTGGTTCTGTTAAACAATAGGCTGCTTTCCATTCTCCGCTCGCAAGTTTGGGAATGTACTTATCCTTTTGCTCTTTGTTGCCATAATATAAAATAGGCAGGGTGCCAATACCTGTGTGAGCTGAAAGTGCAACCGCAAATGAGCAGCCCGGACCGACTGAGTCGGCTACAAGCATAGAGGTATTAAAGTTTTTGCCAAAACCTCCGTATTCTTCGGGAATTGATACTGCCAGTAAACCGAGTTCGCCGGCTTTATCCATCAGACCTGTCATCAGGCCTTCCTCCTGTTTATCTATCCGGTCGAGATTTGGAAACACTTCAGCTTCCAAAAAATCTTCGCAGGTTTTCCTGATCATCAGCTGCTCTTCGTCAAACTCTTCAGGAATGAAAATATCCTCACATGAGGTTTCGCGGATGATGAATTCTCCGCCTTTGATTGATTTGTTATTTAGTGCTTGCATATTGTTTTATTTTTTGATTCAAGAATCAAGAGCCAAGAGTCAGGACAGATTTGAGCAAATTGCTTATTATTATTTTTGTCTTGATTCTTAATTCTTGGCTCTTTTATTTAAGTGCTGTTAAAAATCCATTGATCATTTTTTGAAGAGTAGCAATTTTATCAAGAAGTATACTTGAATCCTCATACTTAATAATTTTGAACTCATTCGATAATATTATTTGAGTTTCTAACTCAAATAGTGACCCCAGGGCAATTTTTATAAAATGAGAAAATTCCTTATTTGCTTTTTGAAGTTGTGCATAAATCCTGGTTCTTGGTTCTTGAATCCTGGTTCTATGATTACA
>CAYHRC010000312.1:2639-3690 GCA_964358565.1 uncultured Sphingobacterium sp.
CAAATATCCCCGCAGCACCCTGACCGGAGCCAACACACATCGATACCATTCCGAAATTCTTTTCACGCCTTTTTAACTCATTAAACAGCTGTACAGACAGCTTTGCTCCAGTGCAACCCAGCGGATGACCAAGGGCAATGGCCCCACCATTGACGTTCACAATTTCCTGATCCAGATCAAGGGTTCTGATGACCGCTAAGGATTGTGAAGCAAACGCTTCATTCAGTTCGATCAGGTCCAGTTGTTCTTTCTTCATCCCGGCTTTTTTTAATGCTAAGGGTATAGCTTCTATCGGCCCAATTCCCATTATTCTTGGCGGAACGCCTACCACCCCATAGCTCACGAGTCTGGCAATTGGCTGAACATTCAATTTCTTTAGCATACTTTCCGAAACTACCAGAACAAAGGCTGCCCCGTCAGATGTCTGCGATGAATTACCTGCAGTAACGGATCCTCCGGCAGCAAAAACAGGCTTGAGTATTGCTAATTTTTCGATGGTAGTGTCACTCCTCGGACCTTCATCCGTATCCACAATATATTCCCGGCTTTTCCTTTTTAAATTTTCATCCAGGTAATTCTCTTTAATCGTAACAGGAATAACTCCGTCTTTCAGATGTCCATTTTTTATGGCATTAATTGCCTTTTTATGAGATCTCAATGAGAATTCATCCTGATCTTCGCGGCTTACCTGATATTCTTTAGCCACCGCCTCAGCTGTCAAACCCATACCCCAGTACCAGTCAGGGTTATTCTTTGCTACATCTGCATTGGGAACCAGCTTCCATCCGCCGAAAGGCATCCCCGACATGACCTCCACGCCACCGGCAATAATGCAATCGGCCATTCCTGCCTTTATCTTTGCCGTTGCAATAGCAATAGTCTCCAGTCCTGATGCACAATAACGATTCACCGTCACCCCCGGAATTTTATCAGTATCCAGGCCCATCAGGGAGATCATTCTTGCGATATTCAGACCCTGTTCAGCTTCGGGAGTGGCATTGCCAACAATCACATCATCAATCTCCTCTTTGTCAAGGTTCGGCACTGATGC
>CAYHRC010000313.1:0-3687 GCA_964358565.1 uncultured Sphingobacterium sp.
ATACGCACCCAGACTAGCCGCGAATAAAACAAAGACAAAAAATACGTTTTTCATTTCTTAATTTGCTTTAAAAACCATTGGATCAAGCTGCCTCTGGGTACCATCAGGGCCAACGGCAACTATATCATCAAAAATTACACGCGTTCCGGGTGTTATTGCTGCCAAGGCTGCTCTCATCTGCGAACTGAATGAATTTCCAGTTGCCTGAAGAGCAACCACATCTGCTCTTGGCCGGGCTATTACCAGGCTAAAGCGTGTAACATTAAACTTAGCATCAAAATCAAAAAATTCAAGGATGGCAAATATTGAATTCTGAGATTTGATCACCACTGAACTCAATGTACCTCCTGTCTTCCCTGCAAATTTCGCTTTCGGATCCGGGATCCTTTTAACGCGGAATTCTGTTGAGCCTACATTCTGGACTTTCCCGCTTATCCTCGCCGAGACATTTACCTTTGCCATAGATCCGGGCGAATTCACATTCACAGTATATTTTCCATTTGATCCGGAGATGCTTCCACCGCTCATGCTAACCACTAAATTCTCTTTAGGGATGCCAGGTGCAGAAACAGAAACAGGATTAGGTACACCAACATAAAAAACATTCATCTTATCCGGAGAAACCACTGCCGAAGGCCGGGCCACCTGGTATTTTTGTTCTGTTGTAGTATATGTTTTTATTGATCCGTCTGTTTGCTTTACCCGAACTGTTCCAATCCAGCTAAATAATCCTTCCCTTGTAGTGTTTACTGTATACGAACCTTTTCCATCCTTCACCTGTAATCTTGACCCTCCTACAGAAATATCAGGACTTGATTTCGAATCGGATGCTGTCAGGAATACCTCAGCGGTATAAGGCTGTCCCAGGATAAGATAAGAGGTAGGAGCAACTGCCACTGCCGCAAACTGGTCAAGGTTAACAATGGCCTGATCCATTTTGCCCAGTATTCTTTTAACAATTTCAGATTCCGCATTTTTGATATCCGCCTGGATCTTCGCTAAAGCCGTAATAGCGGCGGTCAGAGGGATACCATCTCCAAAGTTTGATTGTTCCCATGACCTGTTTACACCGGCACGGTCTGGCGGATCAACGGCCTGAAGAGAAAAATTGAAACCCTGACGTTCTTTTTCATCTAGTAATCCAAGTAACTTCTTACGTGTATCGTTGATTTTATTCTTAAGTACGGTAGCACGCTTCTGATTAATCATCAGGCGGGGTGATATATCAAGATTATCTCTTTTTGCAATATCCCCTGTGGCTTCAGTATAACCGCCACCTGCTGATTCAAAAAGTTTTTTCAGATCTCCAACATAAACATTAAGTTCACCTGTATAAGCGCTTGCCTTCTTAGCCCTATCGTAAATAGGCCTGGCTCTTACCGGTTCCTCCTTCAGTTTAGTTGCCTCAAAAGAAGCATAAGTTGCATCAACACCATTCTGAACGTTTTCTGTTGAGGTATTCAAACTATCTGTTAAATTCTTGAAGGCATCTAATATCGAATCACTCACATTCAGCGCTACCAGACCCAGCAAAACCAGGTACAGTATTCCGATCATTTTCTGTCTTGGGGTTTCTTTACCTCCAGCCATGTATCTTTATATAAAAAAATTGAAGACTAAACTATAATATGAACAATTAAACGCGGGTTGACTGATTCATAGCAGATAACATATTCCCGTAAACTGAATTTAAGGAACTAAGGTTCTTTGCTAATTTGCCCACTTCGTCTTTGAACTGTTTGGAATCTTCCATTGACTCGTTAAAATTCTGCATAGTCATTGAAAGGTTCTGATAGAATTTATTCATTGATTTTAAATGTGCACTTGAATCCTGTAATTCCAGTTCATATACTGCATTTAATGCAGAGATATTTTTTGCCAGCGAATTCACCTGCTCATGGTAAGCCCGTGAATCAATATTTGTATCAGCCATTTCTCTCAGGCTTGTGGTTGCTTTGTCAAATGCCGTATTCAGGTTATCGAAGCTTCCAGAAGCTAATTTTACTTTGGCGGTAAATTCATTCGTAGCGCTTGCAGTATCGGCAATTGTAGATATAGCTGATACCTTTTCTCCGAAAGAGCGCAGACCTGTTCCCAAACTCTCGATAAGTTCAGGTCCGATTTTAGCTTCAGCCATCATTTTATCCAAAGCGGCTGTTGACGTGCCGGATGATTGCTGTACCGAGGACGTTGGAAGCTCACCTTTAAAGCTCTCATCAAGTTCAGGATAAACACGTGTCCATTCATACTCCTCCGGGGGTGACTGGAAACCTAAAATAAAGAACAACAAAGATTCAGTGATTAAACCGACGGCGATCATCAGTTCTCCACCTTTCCAGTGCAGGATCTTAAACATTAAACCAACAATTACAATGGAAGCACCCCATGAAATCAGGGTATTGATACTAATTTTGAATTTTCTCTTTTTTGCCATAACGGTAGAATACGAATTTATTAAGAAGGGATTATTTTATTTAAAGCTTATCATGAATATCACGTCCCTGGTATTTGGTAATACAACGGAACCCAATATACGATTTTGCAGTATCCTGATATTCAAAACTGCTTGCAGAATTTTGAAGGAAGTATCCTATATCTTTCCATGAGCCTCCACGTACAACTTTACGTTTCAAAACTTCAGGATCATCCGCACGGGCTTCATAGTTGAAGGTAGGGTTCATATCATGCGTAAAAGTAGAAGCAGATTCGTCAAACGCTGATGAAGTCCACTCAGAAACATTCCCCGCCATATTATATAAACCATAATCATTTGGATAATATGATTTTACATTAACAGTGAAGGGGCCCCCATCATCAATATAATTACCTCTTCCGGGTTTAAAGTTCGCCATAAGACAGCCCTTGGCATTCCGGATATAAGGTCCTCCCCACGGATAACTGGTTCCTATCCGGCCCCCACGGGCAGCATATTCAAACTCAGCTTCAGTAGGAAGATCATAGTCAGCTCTCTTTGGTAAATGACGGCTATCCTTATAAGCTTCGTTAAATCTTGTTCTCCAGACAGTAAAAGCGCGGGCCTGTCTCCAGGTTATTCCTACCACCGGGTAATTGGCGAATGCAGGATGCGAAAAATATCCCTTTACCATTGGCTCATTCTGTGCATAAGCAAAATCTGATAACCAAACCAGTGTATCAGGATAAACTCCAACAGTATCTCTCAGAATAAAATCGGATCTCTTTGCAGCTTTATTGTTACGATTATTTGAGGCTTCCCGTAATTTCATTACAGCAAAATTGTACTTCAATAAGCGTACATCCAATTCGTTACGGTCAAAAACACGGTCTTCTCCCTGGTAGTACATCGCCTGAAGCTTCGCCTTATTAGCGGATGCTCCTTTTTTACCTCCCCAGATTGAACTTCCATTACCTACCTTTTTCCAGTTTATATATTTCTTTCCCGCATCATTAGGATCAGGGGTGCCTTTAGGCTTCAAATAGTATTGCTCATCCTGTAAATAATTGGTTATTGCTATTGAATCACGTACCCAGTTTACAAACTGCCGGTATTCGCTGTTTGTGATCTCTGTTTCATCCATATAAAATGCCTGAATAGTTACCTGCTTATTTTGAGAGATTTGAGCAGAGGTAATATCCTGGTCAGTTTGTCCCATAATAAAAGTCCCGGCAGGAATGTAGACCATCCCGTATGGAACCTCAGTATTTTTA
>CAYHRC010000314.1:0-3685 GCA_964358565.1 uncultured Sphingobacterium sp.
CATGAATTTATTTTTCATTTGAATGATTTGTTTAAAGATTTGAACTATATGTTAATGAATGATAAAAATTGCTTAAATATAAAATTTATTACAGGAAACTGTCAATTTTTCTGTACGCTTTAATCAGTCTCTAAAAGCTTGATTATATAATGTCAGATTAATTATTTTTTCTGTAAGCAATATAACGTTTTAAGATGCCTGACCACTATTTTTGCTGCCAGTTATATTCAAGCCCTCTCCATAACTTAAATATCGGCCATAATATTTATGCAGCAAGCTCCTATATTCATAAAATATATAACCTAATCTTTAAGATATATAAGATTGAATAAATAAATTTCATCAAATAATAAGAGTTTGAAATTGCTTGTCGTCCATATGTATATTATTCATAGTCAAAATGAAATTACTTTTTCTGTTGCGATAGATAGGTGATCAGCGATGCGAATTCCTCATAGGATAATGCATTTGCAAGGCCGGCAGGCATCATCGATGTTTCCATCTCTTTTCGGCTAAGAATATCTGCTGCTTTTAGGTTAGTAACCTGGCCGGTAACATCCCTCATCGTAATTTTATCGGCTGATTCAGCAGTAACAAAACCCATAAAACTTTTATTTCCTTTGGTAGTAATGAGTACGGTTGCAAAACCTTGTGAAATTAAGGCATTAGGCTTAAGAATGGACTCAGCGATCTGTTCTCTGTTCATGATAGATCCTATTTGACCCATAAAAGGACCTTTCAACGACTCGCCTTTATTGATGCTATGGCAAGCAACGCATCCTTGCTTGACATAAAGGGCTTTACCCATAGCAGGATCTCCTTTAATTCTGGCCATAGTCAGCATAACATCTTCTATGGATGACTCGCCAATCTGTCCCTTCTTTTTTCTTATTTTTTCCAGGTCAACTTTGGCCTCTTCTTTGGCAGTAAGGATTTCCTCTCCTCCAAATTCGGTTATTCCCATTTGGTGTTTGACGTTCAGATCTGCAAAAAATTGCTTTTCTGAAGCATTGGATTTATTCCATTCTTCAGTAAGTAATTTTTTAATAGCTGGTGATGATTCCCACTCGATGGCTTTATAATAAGGGCCGTGACCATCAGGCCTGGTACTCCACCAATATAAGCCCTCATACGGAGCTTCTTTTTTATAAAGGCGTGATAAGGCGGTGATGATCTGTTTTTTCAGCTCTTTATCATTCGCTTTATTGTAAGCGACAATTAACCCATCTACAGCTTTCGGATCATGCATGTAGCGCAAAGCCCAAAGTGCGATTGTAGAGTTTTCATACCCTATGGCTTTAACGCAGGCATCAACAGCATCAAGGCTCAACAAAGAACGTACAGCAATATGAGCAGGTATAATGGCTGAGTTGGGAGTGGCATGAGGTCCTTCTGTGTCTTTTTTAGGTGCTACAAATGAAGCGGGAACTTTTACCTGCAATAAGGCATGAATTGCTTCCTTACGATCCAGGCGGCCCAGGCCTACAGTTGCCGCTATTTGCACTCTCGGGGAAGGGTCATTAAGCCCTTCGATGAAAGGTTCAATCGGTACATTTTTGAGATTTTCTTTCCGGTCGGTAAGAGCACGCAAGGCAAACTCCCTAACATCATTATCTAAAGTTAGTTTTAGTAAATTGCTGGTTCCATTTTCTCCCGCAGCCTGAGCGTAGGTAAAAATACCCGCTACCCGGGTATAAAGAGGCAAACTCTTATCAGCTGCAATTTTCCATGAAGCATTGGTGGCAACTTTAACTGGGCGGGTAATCAATTCTTGTTGGGCACTTAAACGTGCGACCGCACTATTTGATTTTAATAAGGTTACAAGCTCTTTAACAGATGCTTTTTTAACGTTAGGGAATGCCTTATACTTCCAACCTTTAGGTACAGCCCGCACAATAAACCCTTTATCAGGGCTGCCGGAATAACCTGCGCCATCCCATGCAGACAGGTAAAGACGGCCGGAACCATCAATATCTAAATCTGTAATCTGTGCTAATTTAATAAACTCTTCGTCCTTTTGTTTAAAACTTGCACCGTCAGGAGTTACTCTGTGGATATAGAGCTGGCTATTACCCCAATCGGCCATCATGGGAACATGATTGTATTTTTCAGGCCAGTTAGAGTCATCCAGAAACAATGAACCCGTACCAGAACCTCCACCGAGATCTGCCAGGGCAGGAATAATTTCCTCTGTAAAATGTTTAAACAGAAGAGGGTAACCATATTCACCAGATTGAATCTGATGGCTGAAGCGAATGTTCCAACCGCCACCATCGTTGGTATTACCACGTGTGAAAATATTCATATAAGGGTCAATCGCAACATCATAGATATTACGCATTCCATGGGTGTACACCTCCATTTCCTTGCCATTTGGCCTAACCCGAACAATTCCGCCTCCAAGCATTGTCATTTTTTTCCCCGAACGGTCAACAGCATTGTAGAATCCAAAATCACCTACAGCGATGTATATCCAACCATCAATACCCATCCGTATGCCATTGGTAGCATGATCGGTACCCCGGCTTTGAAGGAATTTAGGTGAACTGATGTTTTGGATAAGTGGTTTCGAGTTACCATCAGCAATACCATCATTGTCTTTATCTTCAAAAACAACCAGATCCATACCAGTAGCTATTCCGGTTTCTTTAGAGAATATGGTGTGAAGGACAAATACCTGATCGCCGAGTGAGATAATTCCACGGGGATTATCCACCATGGCAAATTGGGTGTGCTTGTCAACTTTGCTATCATTATTGCTATCAATAAGTTTGATGATGCTGCCTTTACCCGGGGACTTACCGAGTGACCCGATTTTATCCACTCCAACAAATACTTCGCCGCTTGCTCCTACTGCGAGACAGGATGGGCTTGGGGTAAGTTCTGGCCCGGCAAAATGAGTAAGATTAAGTTCATTTGGCCAGCTTGTGGCATTGCCAAGAGAATCAAAATTGTTTTGTATCTTACGACTATTTGAAAGCCCGGAATTCTTCTCGTTTAGAGACCCCCAAATAAGTATAAGGAGAGCATAAAACAAACTCAGTGTAATTTTAAACATACTCCACAATTTAATAAAAGGTTTTTAATTAACTTTAAATAAAAAGCTGCATTATAAGCTTTTGCACCAGTTTCCCTTCTTTCCCATATTCTGTTTACCCAGCGGGTTACCGCCCTTCATCTGGTCTGCTGCCAATCTGGAGGACATGCCATTATCTTCGATATTGCAAGGATTATTTCTCTCACTTTTCATCGCTTCTAAGACCTTGCGCTAAAATGTCCAGCATATTTTCTGCCGCAAACTGAATTATTGATAGGTTGGCATAAGATGATCTCATCTGGATACGTCCACTTTAAAGTTTGTAAACAGAAGTACCCATGCTCCCCATGTAAAATAATAATTTGCCAATTGCAATAATCGCCTAATTTATTTTATTTGCTTTGTTTGTCTATTATAGATCTTAACGCCACCTTTTCGCTCTGCCAGCAATACATCATTATTCGGAAGAATTGCCATCCCGAGTGGTTCATCGAAACCCTGTGCCAAAACTGTACGCGTGTACCGGCTGCTATCCGGAACATTTAAGGTTTTCACTTTTGTGTAATCTGGAACCTGGTTTTTCCCTATGGTGCAGGATAAAGCTTTCTTCAGATCTTCTTCCCTGTAATCCTTTTTTATCCGGTTTAA
>CAYHRC010000315.1:0-3683 GCA_964358565.1 uncultured Sphingobacterium sp.
CCTAAACCCATAAAGTAAATGGAATAGTGCAAACAAAAACAGCCTCTAACCAGCCTTCCGATAAAGCATTGGAGTAAGCCTGTGCATCAAATATTGCTGCACTTAGTTTTGAGGTTTCAAAATCCTTAAAAAATGCAGAATACGAAGCTGAAATATAAAAAACTATAAGATATATGGTAATAGGAAATAAAACTAACAAACCCATATAAAATTGAGCCTTTGGCTTTCTATCTGCATCAATACCAAAAGCTTCAGGGTTTAATTTGACATTTGATATGTCATTGTCAATTTTCGTGATTTTATCTTCTAATTTTAAAATTTCATCTTCTTTAATTTCCCTGGCAGTGTTCCTTTTTAAAAGCTCTGTTCGCTGCTGTTCATGTAGTTTAACAGTAGGTTCTTTTATTTTTCGCTGATAATATTCATCCTTTCTGCATCGCTCTTTGAAACCTTGATAGACATTTTCCAAGCATTTGCCCAGGACCAATTCATTCCCGTGAGCATTTTTGGAATCCTCATAACCATTATCGGAAATAGTTAGTTGTGGAGCAGCATTTTCCCCTTGATTAGAACTTTCGCCAGTATCAGGGGAAGCCTTAAGTCTGGTATAAATTAATGATTTGAGATTTTTCATTACAGTAGTTCGGTTAACAAATCCTCTTTACTCTTGTTACTTTTTGCACTTTCTAAGAGATAATTAGTAAGCTCTTGAATATTCTCTTCTAAAAATTGAAATCTTCGACAATATTTCTTCAACATGGATATTTCATCCTCATTCACCTGCTCATCCGCCCATATCATACGAGCTAAATCATAGAGATATTCAATCTTGGTGCTTATCTCAGTTGGAACCTCAACACTACCTGTTGAATTCAACAAGATATAATCTAATGCATCTTTATCTATTTCCCGCTCCCTTCCAAACTGGTATAACATTTTCCATTCAGAAGGACTAAAATCCTCATCTGACATAGCCATTTGATAAAGCCTTAAAAATTGTCCTTTCAATTCTGCACTAATGGAATGTTTTCTTTGGTTACTAGTCATATTATTCAGAATTATAGTTTGCTACAATGTCAATTAAAGTATAAAGGAGTATTTATTTGTCCTTGCCATATAAACCAACAACTTGCTCCAGTTCTGTTGATATACTAAACAGATCATCTATGCTATCAATATCCCTTTTAATAAATTTTTTTTCCGTATCCGGATACTCGATATATTTTTTCTTCCCATTAAAATATAGCCTGCAAAGCGGTTTACGGTTATTATCATCAAGCAGAATGGCGCAATAAGATTGAGCATCACGGAGGAAGATCCGTTTCACATCTACCTTACGCCTCAGAATAGACTTGATAACCAGGTATGCTTCCATTTCTTCCTGGGTAGTTTCAACGTTTGTTGCGGCGGGTCCGGGACCAGGCACATCTGTAAGCAGCCCCACCTGTTCTGTTTCTGTTTTAAGTGCGGTTTTAAGGCGGTCGTTAATAGAATCGCTTATTAAGAGGTTAAAGGCACGCTTGGTTATGGTTGTGAACTGTTCGAGGACCTTTTGAGTTACCATAGACGGATAAGCCTTTTTCGCAAAATAGCGTACAAACTCTTCAGAAGGCCCAGCCATTTCTACAGTTAAAAGGTTTCGGATTTCGTTCAGGTATTTCAGTTCACTTGCCGTATTGGTGATGTTCCCGATATCGAAATAAGATTTATGGAATTTCTTCAGTTCGGCAATTTCGTTGTCCTTTATCTCGGTTATCTTAAATTCGAAGAATGGCTTTTCATCCATCCTGTTAGTTGAAATCAGATCGGTATAAAAGCGGAAGTTGATCCCATTGGTAAGCAAGCCGAATTTTGCATCGGTGGTATGAAAATACCGAAAAAGTTGAGAGTTATGCGGGTCAAGCTTTTCTGAATAATGCTTACACTCGATGAGCATGATGGCCTGCCCTTCTTTCATAAGCGCATAATCAACCTTCTCCCCTTTTTTGATACCAAGATCTGCTACGAATTCGGGATTTACTTCAAAAGGATTGAATACATCATATCCCAATAATTGAATGAAGGGCATGATCAGGGCATTCTTGGTTGCTTCTTCTGTTTGTATTTGCGGGCAGAGCTTTTCTACTCTTGATGAGAATTGCAGAACTGAGTCTTTAAAATCCATAATTGTAATTATTAAAACTGTTTTCAACTTAAACGTCCGGCTGGACCTTCCTAACGGTTGCCCCACAAGGGTGCTGCGCCTGCTTGGGAATGATCTCCAAGCTCAGGTCACCGGAATAGACCTTACCGGTTTATTTTTTATACGCCAAAGGAATCCTCACTGTATCCAACTTTGCGATATCCACTCCCCGCTTTAAAGCCTCATGGATCTCACCCTCTGCAAACTGCAGAAACTGGTCATAGCTCAGGTCAAACAATCCCTGCAAATTCACTTTATGCAATGCTTCCTGGTGGTCAATATTTCCGTCATTGTAAATTACCTTAAGCTGATGCAGGATCAGAGATTTGATCTCCTTAAGGCGGTAGCAGTAAAAATCCCCTTCTCTTATCTTAAAGAATTTTTTCAGCATCGTCATATTCCAGTGCTCTTTGTCGGTAATTGACAGATCTTTAAGTATTAAATTCGCATAGATGATTAACAGGTCAAGCAGTTCAAGTTTGATCGCGCTAATGTCTTTGATCTTATACTCGATCAGAATATTCTTCAGGCCTACTGTGTCAAGCTCATTGGTATAGATCAGATCAACAATAGCATTGATATGATCACTAAAACGTTCGGCAGATAAGATCCGGCCGAATGCTTCTCTTAGTCCCGGCTCTTCATGAGATTGTTCTTCTGTTTCAACTTCATCTAGCATGAACAAGCCTCCCTTTCTACATATGTTTTATTTCCGTTTGAATTAATGTAATAGCATCCGCCCTCCGGTCCTTTGCGCAATGACTGCCCGGATTTATAGGTACCGCATGGACGATCTATTGCGGAAGTGATACCATCCTTTTTACAGGCAAGTGAAAAGCTTAAAAGTAATACCAGTATTAGAAGTATTTTCATTAAGTAGATATTAACTGGTATGACATTCCCTGCTGCACCAATAGCAGCCGTTTGATTTTGCATAGGTCTTCTTTGCTTCATTCACCGCTTCCCGGCAGTTAGAAAAACTACCCAGGTACTTTTTATCGGTCGGTATGTAACTGCAATCACTTTTGTGCACTTCATGATCCCCGTTGGATTGTGCATTGTTATTTACATAGTATATACTCATATAATTTTGCAATAGTTTAAAATTGAACCGCTTAAGGAGAGGTTTATGCGCCCTCTCCTTTTACACAAACAGGTTACCATCGGTCAACCTGTTTTTGGGTTTATTAATTGGTTAATCAATTCTTTTTATGGTTTACATACCGAGCAGGCAGTGTAACTGGCAGCAATAGCTTCCTTTTTTGAAATACTGATCTTGCTTTGTCTGAGATACCTGCAATCACTTCGATGGTATTTAGCACCGGTTTTGGTGACATATACGGTTACATCCCGCCTTGAGTTAACTGATGAGCTTTCGGAAGCTTTGGATGGCAGAACAGGGCTGCATAACAGGGCAAAGCCTGTTAGCAGGAGAAGCGTTATTCTTTTCATTATTGGGGTTTAGGTTTATAAACCTATTGAGAAGAATGATATAAAACAA
>CAYHRC010000316.1:0-3662 GCA_964358565.1 uncultured Sphingobacterium sp.
GAAATTGATGTGGCCCAATGCGGGTATTGCCAGGCAGGGCAGATCATGACGGCTGCGGAACTTCTTAAGCAAAATCCGAAACCTTCGCAAGAGGAGATCGATTCAACTATGCATGCAAATATTTGCCGCTGCGGTGCTTACCATCGCATACGTGATGCAGTAAAATTGGCCAGCACTAAAATTTGATTCATATGACAAGCACAACAAAAAACAGCAGGCGGGATTTTCTAAAAATGACTGCTATAGCCGGAGGCGGTCTCGTACTTGGCTTTAACTGGTTCAGCGCTGAGGCAGCAAATGCTCCTGTATTTATTTCTAATCCGGCAATGTCGGCTGGTAATATTGGATTTAACAGCTATTTGTCTATATCAACGGACGGTACGGTTACTATCATGTCACCAAATCCCGAACTTGGCCAGAATATAATGACTTCTTTTCCAATGATAGTAGCTGAAGAGCTTGAAGCTGACTGGACAAAAGTTAAGGTACTACAGGCAAATCTCGATAACAAATTCGACCGGCAGCTCACCGGGGGTAGCGGGGCGGTTCCGCATTCATGGAAGTTATTAAGAACTGCAGGAGCTACAGCAAAATTCATGTTAATTGAGGCTGCTGCGAAACAATGGTCCGTTCCTGCATCTGAATGTACAGCAGCTAATGGATTTGTGCTGCATTCAAAATCCGGAAAGAAACTTAGTTATGGAGAACTAGCCGAAGCTGCTTCTAAACTCCCTGTACCAACTGATGTTAAGCTGAAAGATCGTAAGGATTTCAAGCTGATCGGAACTTCGGTCAGGAACGTACAGAATAAGAGCATTGTAACCGGCAAACCACTTTTCGGGATGGATTTTTACCGTGAAGGAATGCTCTTCGCAATGATCCAGCGTCCTGAATCATTCGGGATGAAGGTGAAGTCGGTCGACGCTGCGGCTGCCAAAGCTATGCCCGGGATCGTAGATGTGGTTACTTTCAAGAATAATGTAGCAGTAGTAGGTAAATCTACCTGGGAGGTCATTAAAGCGAGAAAGCTCTTAAAGATCGAATATGAAAAAGATGGAAATATAGAAAGCACCGATGATCATAACAATCTTTTTGTATCTCTTCTGGATAATGGAGAGGCTACAGTACGACGAAAAGATGGAGATACGGATACTGCATTTAAAAATGCTGCTAAAATAGTTAAAGCTGAATACCAGTGCCCCTTTCTTTCGCATAGTCCGATGGAACCTATGAACT
This sequence comes from uncultured Sphingobacterium sp., assembly GCA_964358565.1. Lineage (GTDB taxonomy): Bacteria > Bacteroidota > Bacteroidia > Sphingobacteriales > Sphingobacteriaceae > Daejeonella. The sequence continues at coordinate 1,237 of CAYHRC010000316.1, forward strand.
TTTTTGCTCATGTACGGCCTGATGGCATTGAACTGGTCGGCCCAACTCAGACACCTGCAAGAGCGCGTACTGAAGTTTCACAGTTGCTGAATGTGCCTGAAGATAAGATCACTCTCCAGCTTACCCGTTTGGGTGGCGGTTTCGGCAGGAGGTTAAAAAATGATGTTGCATCAGAAGCAGCCGAATTGTCGAGTATTGTCAAAGCACCAATCAAACTGATCTGGACCAAAGAAGATGATATGACAGGTGGAACATACCGGCCAGCTGTAAGATATCGTTTTGAAGCCGCGCTGGATGCAAACGGTAATATGACCGGCTATAAGCTCAGAGGAGTAGGGATTAATTCAGGAAATTCAACACGTGAACATAACTTTCCATCAGGTGCCGTAGATAATCTCCTGATTGATTCAGTTGAACATAAATCGCCAATTACCACAGGAGCATGGCGTGCCCCGATCACTAATTTTCTTGCATTTGCAGAACAGTCATTTATTGACGAGGTTGCCCAGGCAGCAGGGAAAGATCCTGTACAATTCAGGCTCGATTTATTGGCGAAAGCCAAAAAGGCACCTGTAGGGGATATTCGCTATGATATTGACAGGATGGTCGGTGTGATCAGATTAGCTGCAGAGAAATCCGGATGGGGAAAGAAAAAGGGTGTGTCACAGGGTTTTAGTGTTTACTTTTCACATGCATCCTATGTTGCCCAGGTAGCTGAGGTTGTGGTACAGGGCGGAATTCCGCAGGTTAAGAAAATCTATGCCATTGCAGACTGCGGTCAGGTAGTGAGTTTGAATGGCGCCCATCAGCAAGTGACAGGTGGTGTGGTTGATGGTCTTGGACACGCGATGTACAGCAAGTTAAGCTTTACTAACGGCGCTGCCGATCAGAAAAATTATAATACTTACCGTCTTATCCGCCTGAAGGAGATCCCACAAGTTGAAACGCATTTTGTAGATAACGGTATTGATCCGACCGGATTGGGTGAGCCGGCTCTTCCGCCAACAGGTGGCGCAGTTGCAAATGCCATATTTAAGGCTACCGGCAAGCGTTTAAGAAATCAGCCGTTTATAGAACAGGATGTATTTAGGACCGTTTCCTGAATTTAGACTCAGATATATGTGAGTAGTATCTGAATACTTTAATGAACTTTACTAAGGTGCATTTGATAAGTTTCAAAGCTTAACGAATGCACCTTGTTTTTATTAAATATTTGATAAGTGATGAGTGAAGATGCTCTGTTTTAATTGTATTGAAAAACGCATCTCTTTTAGTTTGTTACTAAGTACTAAATAGTATTTCAATTCCCGGAATAGCATGATTTTTGTATGTATATTAAAAATATACAATGAAAACATTCACAAATAATTCTGTTTTGTTCTTGCTGGCTATGCTTGTTCTTCTTACAGCTGCATGTTCCCCAAGAGCTCAAAAAGTTTCTGATGTAAAAGAGGTGCTGGAAAGCAAAAGTTATGTATTTGTTGCTGAATCTGCTACGCCGATGTCGGGGAGAACCAGGCAGTTAACTTCGGAATACAGGTTGATAGTAAATAAGGATTCTCTTGACAGTCATTTACCATATTTCGGAACTGCCTATAAAGCACCATTTGGCAGCTCAACAAGCCCATTAAGTTTTACTTCCTCCGATTTTACCTATACCATTCAGGAAGTTAAAAATGGCAGATATGAAATCGCTATAAAATTGAATACGCCGGATGATCCGGATCTGATCAACCTTTCTGTTTCTGCCAATGGATACGCAACCTTACGTGTAAGCAGTATAAACAGACAATCCATATCTTTTTATGGTTATGTCAAAAAAAGAGAAACAAAAACTAAATAATGCTCATTCACGATGCTTTAATAGAATTCGTTTCAATCGTCTTTTAATTGTACCTTTGCAAAATTATTTTCCTGGAAGTTCTGCTTATTCATTGAAACCTTTCAACGGCAATAAAAACAGATTAAAATTATGAGAAAAATTGTCGATTACAGAAAGGTGTTAGGAGTAGATAAGACTGCGGAATTGCAGGAATTAAAAACAGTTTATCGTAATCTGATGAAAAACTGGCATCCGGATAAGTTTACAGACTGTCTTGATAGTAAACGGGAAGCTGAAGAAAAAAGCAAAACGATTATTGAAGCCTATCACTTTTTAGTAAGTATTGCTCCAGAAACACGTCAGCAATCATTAGCCGAATACACGCTTACAACCAGTACCTCAGGCATTGCAGATTTTGAATACAAATCTCAGATCCTGATAGTAAGTTTTGCAGATGGCAGTGTATATGAATATTTTGATGTGCCAAAAGCTGTTTATATAAAACTGATCAATGCCGATTCTCCCGGAAGATTTGCCAGAAGACATATCTATAATTCATATGTTTACCGAAGTACAAGCAAGCTGGTAGCAAGCGCTTAAAATT
>CAYHRC010000317.1:0-3641 GCA_964358565.1 uncultured Sphingobacterium sp.
GGTTTCGCTACTAGGTAAATAACTACTTGGCTGCATTGGTGTAGCCAGCGCTATCCATATTTATATCCGGGAAAAGATCAATACTATTGCCGTGCTTCGCTGCCTGGGTGCAAGTTCAGGCCAGGCATTTTTGATCTACCTGATCCAGATAGCCGGTATCGGACTTATGGGATCAGTGATCGGGGCAATTCTTGGAACCCTGATCCAGCAGTTTCTTCCCCTGATACTTAAAGATTTTTTGCCTGTTGAAATAACTGTCGCCATTTCCTGGGCGGCCATAGCACAGGGAATATTGCTCGGATTCATCATATCGATTCTGTTTGCACTGCTGCCACTTATTTCTGTACGTAACATATCCCCCCTAAATACACTGAGAATTTCATTACAGGAGACTTCACTGTTCCGGGATCCGGTAAAATGGCTTGTTTATATCAGTGTTGTGCTCTTTGTTTTTGGCTTTACCTATCTTCAGATGGGATCACTGAGACAAACAGGGTATTTTACGGCAGGTGTTCTTACTGCATTTATCGTGTTAAGTGGTCTTGCTTATACGATGATGTGGCTTGCACGTCGTTTCTTTCCTTCCTCCTGGAATTATTTGTGGCGGCAAGGCTTTTCTAATCTTTTTCGTCCGAACAATCAAACACTGATCCTGGTGGTATCAATTGGCCTGGGAACAGCTTTTATTTGTACGCTGTTTTTTGTACAGGATATTCTCCTAAACCGGGTGACACTGTCATCCAGCGGAAATCAGCCGAATATGGTTTTGTTCGATATTCAGAGCGATCAGAAAAAGGCAGTGGCTGACCTCACAAGACAAATGAACTTACCCGTCCTTCAGGAGGTTCCAATTGTAAATATGCGGATGACCGAAATTAAAGGCCGAAAGGCAGCGGATTATAAGAAGGACAGCACTGCAAGGGGCGCTTTACGGGGTTTGGAAAGGGAATACCGGGTTACGTACCGTGACAGTCTGAGTGAATCTGAAAAAATAACAGATGGAAAGTGGCTAGGCAGGGCTGAGCCCGGTAAACCTGTTTATGTCTCTCTGGAAGATGGCTTTGCAAAACGGATAGGCGTGAAAGTTGGTGATGAATTGAAATTCAATGTTCAGGGGGCGCCTGTTACAACTATTGTAGGAAGTCTCCGAAAGGTAGATTGGAACCGGATACAAACCAACTTCCTGTTAATATTCCCTGCCGGTGTACTGGAAGAGGCACCCCAGTTCCATGTATTGCTTACCCATGTTCCATCTAATGAGGTTTCAGCAAATTTTCAGAGGAAAATTGTTCGTACCTATCCGAACATCTCTATGATCGATCTGGGACTGGTATTAAGTGTACTTGATGAGATCCTCTCTAAAATGGGCTTTGTGATCCGCTTTATGGCCGCTTTCAGCATCATTACAGGATTGATCGTACTCGTCGCATCAGTATTGATCAGCAAATATCAAAGGATAAGGGAAAGTGTCTTGTTGAGAACATTAGGTGCCAGCCGTAAACAGATCCTGATTATTACAGCTTTGGAATATTTTTTTCTCGGAGGGCTGGCTGCCTTTGCAGGGATTATTTTATCACTCGCAGCGAGTTGGGGCCTTGCAGAATTTAGCTTTGAAACTACTTTTAAACCCCAAATGTTTCCGGTAATATTGATCTTTATTCTGATAGCTTCATTAACTGTGATCATCGGTCTCTTTAACAGCAGATCTGTGCTCAATAAGCCACCGCTTGAGGTTTTAAGAAACGAAGTTTGACATCTTTAATTATAAGGAAATATTAGTGATTGCAAAGAAATCTGATTTAGAGGTATAACTGTTAACCTATGATAAAAATACTTTTTTCGGTTGGTCTTGGCGGGGCACTGGGCTCATTATTGCGTTACACCACCGGGGTGTGGTTTTCCCGCCATATGCAATACTCATTTCCCTATGCTACTTTTACTGTAAATGTATTAGGCTGTTTTTTAATTGGATTTTTCTACGCGATATCTGAATATTACCAGTGGTTTTCTCCCACCTGGCGATTGTTTTTTATAACGGGTTTTTGTGGCGGTCTGACCACTTTTTCTACGTTTGCTTACGAAAATATAAAACTGCTTCAGGAAGGTAATACAATGCTTTTCCTGATCTACAGTATTGGAAGTTTTATACTGGCACTGCTGGCAGTTGTGGCCGGAATTAATATTCTTAAATTATTTTAAAAGCAAGGAATATGAAATTTAACAGAATTTTAATAGCCGTTGACAGCAGTTCATTTTCCTTAAAAGCAGCACGGGCAGGTTTTGCCCTGGCCCATGCTTTAGATGCGGAGGTTGCCCTCTTGTACGTTGTTGACCGAAGTAAAGAAAGCGTTACCATCGATACAGGCCCCACCAGGGAGCAAAGTGAAGTTTTACTCCTGAAAGAAGCTCAGGAAACCATCGAGCAGCTAATAAAACTGTTCAATGGCAATAAAAAGCTCTATAAGTTTACACCGGAGGGTTTCCCAAAGGAAGAAATATTAAATATTGCACAAGAATGGAGGGCTGATGTAATTGTAATGGGAACACATGGAAGAACAGGCCTGTCGCATTTTATCAATGGAAGTATTGCAGAACATGTGGTACGTCATGCCTGTGTTCCTGTGATGGTAATCCCTCCCAATACAAAATAGTAAACTTCAATATCTCCTTCTTCAAGAACACTTTCTCCATTCTGCTGTAATTTGCGGATGTAATTCGCATAAATACCGGCATAAAAATCGGCTTGTAATTCGAGTTTAACAGAGAGCCTGTTATACTCAGCTTCGCTCATGCTCCTGCGGGCTTCGTGGACCTGATCTGATACGCCTAATAAGTTTTGTACATGATGCCCCACTTCATGAGCGATAACATATGCCATTGGAAAATCGCCTCCTGCGCCGAAACGGTTTTTAAGTTCTTCCAGAAAAGTAAGATCTATATAAACCTTCTTATCGGTAGGACAATAAAATGGACCCGTTGCAGAGCTGGCCGAACCGCATGCTGAAGAAACAGAATTATCAAAAAGCACCATGGTCGGTTTTTGATATGTTTTTTCGTTTTCACGGAAGATGTTTGTCCAGAGCTCATCAGTATCTGCGAGAACAACATCCGCAAATTTTCCCGCATCATCTTCCGGCGAACCAATCTTACCTTCAGTCTGTGTGCCCTGACCGATAGGAAGCTGGCTCAACAGTTGTGTGGCATCATCACCAAAGAGAAGCCCAAGGATTAATACCAGAATTCCGCCGCCACCTAAGGCCATTCCACCGCCACTCATACCGCGCCTGTCATCAATATTACCGCTACCGCGTCTGCCTAACCATCTCATATTTCAATTTTTTTGAATTTGATATTTAATTTTTGATTAACACAGCAGCAGGTTCATTGTTTTAATGCGTTCCGGCCCGATAAGTTTTTCGGCCCATCGGCCATCATCAATTGCATGATAAGGCTGCATACTTGCAATAACATTCAGGCTAGAAAAGCGACTGATATCAGATGGAGCAATATGCTGTGCATGTTCAATCCTGAAACGCCGGTCACGATTGCCGTTTTCGCTCTCTACACGTTCAAAAATATTCAGCTGTTCCTGTATAGCCTTATCACCGATGGCATGAACCATAACCTGCAATCCGGCCTTA
>CAYHRC010000318.1:0-3625 GCA_964358565.1 uncultured Sphingobacterium sp.
GGGATTCTGAGGAAGGTTTTTCTGAAGGCCTGCTAAGAAACACCTTCCTGATGGCTGCTATAGCTTCTCTGATTCTTGGCTTATTTAGTTTTATGTTGCCTAAAACCCCTCCCACAGTTGTTAAAGGAGAAAAAGTTTTATTGTCAGATATTCTTGGACTTGATGCACTCAAGTTGTTAAACAATTCAAACTTCCTGATATTCTTTATTTCATCCATCCTGATCTGTATCCCACTTGCATTTTACTATCAGAATGCCAACCTGTTTCTTTCGGAGCTGATGGTGGAAAATCCGACCGGGAAAATGACCATAGGGCAAATATCTGAGGTCTTATTCCTTTTATTGCTTCCTGTATTTTTTACCAGGTTTGGGTTTAAAATAACCTTGCTGATAGGAATGATTGCATGGGCTCTCCGTTATGTTTTATTTGCTTATGGTAATGCAAATGAACTTGGCTTTATGCTTATCATTGGTATTGCGCTGCACGGAATATGCTATGATTTTTTCTTCGTTTCAGGCCAGATATATACAAATTCAAAGGCCGGTGAGAAATATAAGAGTGCAGCACAGGGAATGATCGCCCTGGCCACTTATGGAATAGGCATGCTGATCGGATTTTGGATTGCTGGTATGGTAAGTGATGCCTTCCTTATATCTGACAATGAACACGACTGGAACAAAATCTGGCTTGTAGCAGCCGCTATTGCCGCAGCTGTTTCTATACTATTTTTAATTTTCTTTAACCAGCGCGACGAAGATTCTGCAAAGCGGATGAAAGACGCTGTATAATAATAAAATGGCTTTAAAAGAAACCCGCCGCAAGGCTATCCGGAATATTCTGACAGGTACTGCCGCCTTAACCGGTACCGGTATACTGTCTTCTTTTCAACCTGATGAAGGACGGTATATGAAAGAGCTTAAAGGGAACATTAATCATTCAGTTTGTCGCTGGTGTTTTAACTCCATGAGTGTTGAGGAACTCTGCCTTGCTGCTAAAAAGATCGGTTTAAAAGGGATAGATCTGGTAGGTCCCAAAGATTGGCCCGTCCTGCAGAAGTATGATCTGCAGTCTACTATGTGCAATGGTGCGGAGATTAGCCTGGTAGAAGGCTGGAATGATAAAAAATTTCATGCAACCCTGATAAAGAATTATACTGAAATGATTCCGCTGGTAGCAAAAGCCGGCTACAAAAATCTGATCTGTTTTAGTGGGAACAGAAATGGGATGGATGATGAAACGGGATTGAAAAATTGCGTAGAGGGACTGCAGCAGATCATGAGCCTTGCAGAAAAGAACAAGGTAACCCTTGTGATGGAACTTTTGAACAGTAAAATAAATCATAAAGACTATCAGTGTGATAAAACTCCCTGGGGTGTGGAACTTGCCAAAAGGCTTGGATCAGAAAATTTCAAACTCCTTTATGATATATACCATATGCAGATTGATGAGGGTGATGTGATCAGAACTATCACTGACAATCATCAATTTATTGCTCATTATCATACAGCCGGCGTTCCGGGCCGTCATGAAATTGATGAAACGCAGGAACTGAATTATCCGGCAATCATGAAAGCTATTTTGGCTACCGGTTTTAAAGGGTATGTTGCCCAGGAGTTCATCCCGCTTAACGCAGATAAGATCGGCTCCCTTAGCACTGCCGTTCAGATATGTGATGTTTAAATTGATAACTTTTAATTAATTATAAATATGGCTGATAATACATATGACGCAATTGTAATCGGTTCCGGCATTAGCGGCGGATGGGCTGCAAAAGAGCTGACTGAAAAAGGGCTTAAGACGATCATGCTGGAACGGGGGCGGAATATCGAACATATAAAGGATTATGTCAATGCCACTAAAAACCCATGGGATTTTCCACACCGGGGCGGCCGGACACAGCAGATGATCGAAGATTACCCGGTGTTAAAAAGGGACTATACTCTAAATGAGAAAAACCTTGACTACTGGGCAAGCGATAAGGACAGTCCTTACACGGAAGTAAAACGTTTTGACTGGTATCGCGGATACCAGGTAGGAGGACGTTCGCTCATGTGGGGACGTCAGAGTTATCGCCTTAGCCCAATGGATTTTGAGGCAAACGGCAAAGAAGGTGTTGCTGTAGACTGGCCAATACGTTATCAGGACCTTGAAAAATGGTATGGTTATGTTGAGCGCTTTGCCGGTATAAGCGGCACAAGGGATGGCTTGGCTCAGCTTCCCGACGGTGATTTTCTGCCTGCTATGGATATGAATGTTGTAGAGAAGGATGTGGCTGCCCGTATCAAAGCTCACTATGGCGGGAACAGGCATATGCTGATCGGCAGAGTTGCTAATATTACTAAACCTCTTCAAAGCCGCACTAATTGCCAGTATCGTAATAAATGCTGGTTAGGCTGTCCTTTTGGCGGATACTTCAGCACGCAGTCGTCGACACTCCCAGCCGCGGTGGCTACCGGAAATCTTACTTTAAGGCCCTTTTCCATTGTTACTAAAATTCTGTATGATAAGGATACCAAAAAGGCAAAAGGAGTGGAGGTACTGGATGCTGAAACCAATCAGACCTATGAATATTTTGCTAAGGTCATATTCCTGAATGCGTCCACACTGAACTCTACCTGGATACTGATGAATTCGGCCACTGATGTTTGGGATGGGGGTTTAGGGAGCAGCAGCGGTGAACTGGGACATAATCTGATGGACCATCATTTCAGGCTGGGTGCATCCGGAAGGGTAGAAGGATATGATGATAAATACTATTACGGACGCCGGCCAAACGGTATTTATATTCCGCGTTTCAGAAATCTTGGAAATGAAAAGCGGGATTATATCCGTGGCTTCGGATATCAGGGAGGTGCCAGCCGCGAAGGCTGGGGGCGGAATGTTGCAGAACTCAGTATCGGTGGCGACTTTAAAGATGCTTTATGTGAACCGGGAGGATGGACAATGGGGATAACCGCCTTCGGCGAAACCCTGCCTTATCATGAAAATAAAGTAAGTCTCGATAAAACCAAAAAAGATAAGTGGGGCTTGAATATCCTTGCCATTGATGCGGAAATAAAAGACAATGAGCTGAAAATGCGAAAAGATATGATGGAGGATGGAAAGGAAATGTTAGAAAAGGCCGGACTGAAGGATGTTAAAACCTTTGATTCAGGTTATTCTCTTGGTATGGGTATCCATGAAATGGGTACAGCCCGTATGGGCAGGGATCCTAAAACATCAGTTCTTAATAAATTTAACCAGGTTTGGGATGCAACGAATGTTTATGTCACAGATGGATCTGCAATGACTTCTGCAGCATGTCAAAATCCTTCCTTAACCTATATGGCTATGACTGCCCGGGCGGTTGACCATGCTATTACGGAGTTGAAAAACAGAAATATTTAGTCTTAATTCAGGAACATCATGAACAGAAGAGAAGCAATAACACAGGTAAGCTGGATATTAGGCGGTACTATTATAGGTTCCGGCATTTTCCTGGAAAGTGGTTGTAAATCCGGTACTAAAAAAGTCACTGACTTTTTTGATGCCAAAACCATCGCTTTATTGAATGAGATAGGAGAAACGATTTTGCCTCAAACAAGTACGCCGGGAGCTAAAGAAGCAAAAGTAGGTGAATTTATGT
>CAYHRC010000319.1:0-3621 GCA_964358565.1 uncultured Sphingobacterium sp.
TATCTTCCTGAGCCTGCTGATCTTTGGGTTCAGGAACGGCATTAAAACTGTTTTCATAAAACAGATCCTGTAATGTGGCCATGTACTTTTCAACACCCCGAAATGTCACACGTCTTTTCAGCAAGCGGAAATCGCGGTAATAGCAGCGGAACAATACTGTCCGGAGCAGTTCAGAAACTGTCTTTGTACTTTCTTTTGTAACATTAGGATTTCCATCACGGTCTCCCCCGGGCCAGAACCCTAATTCAATGAGCTGAGGGGAATTAGAAAGATCAAATTCATTATCTATCTGCGACTGGATGCTTGATGTGGCCTGATAAAATACATTCTCAAGAAACCAGGCAAGACTGACCGCCTCATCAACCGGACTGGGTTTATTTTTATTGAAGAAAGGGGTTTTACCCAATTGCTTCAATAGTAAATTAATTGTGTTTATGTCGTTTTGCTTCAGCGCCGCGATCAGATCAGTGATTATTGCAAGTACCGGACCCGGATAAAACTGTGTCGGATGCGCAGTTAGCACTAATCTGAGCGAGAAATCCTTTAGTTTTTCTTTGACTTTTTTACTGATAACAGGATTCGCTGCCGCCTGCTGAAACAATGATTGCAAAGATCCCGTATCCTCCCAGCGGCCTGTTTTATTAAATGAAGCATCTTCTACAGCATCAAATAAAACCACCTGCCGCTCTATGTACTGGATAAAACGAAACAGCAGATCAAAGCGGTCTGCAGCCTGGATGTACTGTTCATACTGACCAAAAAAGCTTTCAATAATATCTGAAGGGCCTAACTGAGATTTTACCCCATCTTCACAATGTGAGGTGAAGAATGGCAATAAGGTGCCGGTATGTTTAACCTGGTAAAAAGGTAATGTTAGAAAAAGGCTGTTATAAAGTTCGAATCTGGTTACAACTTCATTGGTAAAAATGGTTTCTTTCTCGCTTAGTTTCATCTGAATAATCGTTGCAGGGGCTAAAAGTAGCATCGCTGTAACAAATGTAAGATGTTTATAACGATCTTTAATTTTTATTTGATAAATGCTAAAGAAAAGAAGCTTTTATTGGGTAAATGACAAGAAAAATTGAATTAGTTTAACAAATCCACTAATAAATATTACTGAACTCTGATTTATCCCACGTTTGACGTAAACGTGAGAGCAGACTTACGATTTTCTATCCATTTTCTTCACAATCTTCTCCTCCACCTTAATCCACTTAATGTTATATTTTTTCTCAAGACCTAGCTTTAACTGATCTTTAAGAGTTTCCGGAGCGGTAATAGTTTTAGGGTCTCCATCAGAAACAAACCTTGTCTGATGTTTGATCTGGCTCTTCATAAAAGTTTCGGGATTTTCTGTATGCTCACCTGCCTGGACCCGCTGAATGGCTAAAGGCTTAAAATCCTTTGAATAAGGAGATACAGAACTTACTGAACCTACCAGCAGGACTGCCTGATGATTGTATTTTGTTCCTTCAAATTCTCCCTTAACTTCCAGGGCCCTGTTCTTGGCGTGCATGCCCAATGGCAATGCCATAGTTTTCACTTCGTAATCAGGTAAAAACGCCCTGATCTCTTTTACAAACATGGAAAGGTGCTTTTGCACCTCGGCATCACTTAATTTTGAAAGCATGGAATGATACCAGTTATGGCTGCCTATCTCATATCCGTTCTTAACCAGCCATTCCAGTTTCTGCTTTTTGTATTCCGGCTGAGCAAAGAGACGGAGTGTTGGTTTAATCGCCGGCAATACATAGAAAGTTGCTGTGATCGGGAAATCTTTATGCTTTTTTTTAAAATCTTCCATGATCCCAAGCGCACATTCCGGATCTATAAAAAGCTGCCCCTTTTTCTCCAGGTAACGGAACTGCCCGGCGCTGGAATCATCAAAAGTGAGGGCAAAAGGTGTTTTTCCGGCTGGCACATTAATATTTCCATGAGCCATATCCAGAACAGATACCGGGTAGAAATCATTATCATAAAGCATCTGAAGATCCTTGCGGAAGTTTTCGGGTGTTCTTCTCCAGCGGTCTTCCGGATAACCGATCAGGTGATATTCCAATACCATGACTTTACCAAGCTCATTTGGTGTATAGTTTAGATTTTTGGCCTGGGCCACTGTAGTTTCTGCTGTTTTTAAAGCCGAGGTGCTGGTTGTAGAATCTTGTTCAGTCAAAACTTTATTGCCGCTTTGGGCGCATGAAACAGAAAGAAGGGTTGAAAATGTTAAGGCTGTGAGTTTGGTTTGTATACCTGATAATATCATAGAGTGGGTTGTTGGGCTTAATTAATGCTTACAAAAAATTGGCCAAGAATATGGGGATTGAACGGGAAGTTTGGGGGAAATGGTATTCGAATATTAAAATATAGAGAGAGGCTTTTAAGGGTGGTTGTTACTCTGCGGATAAGGCTTTCCGTTCATCGGGTGTGAGGCATTAGACACAAGGCCGGTATCCATGTCCGGCCATCAGGAGAAGCTTCAATCGAATAGCAGTCTGAGAGCCAAACCATGAAAAATATAATTTTCTAAAAATCTCAATAAAGACGGTTCTTGGTAAAATAATTTTCATTCTTTTACTTTCATGACAATATTTTATTAAAATTGGCTGTTAACGGTTCAGTTATTGTACATATTAACTAGTTATTTTTCTTGTTTTGATCTAAAAGATTTATTATTGCTAAAAGTTCTTATAGATCATAGATAAACTACATTAAGAAAACCCATGTTTAAAGATAAACTTTCAGCGAAACTTATTAATAAAAACCAGTCTCAATTAGACGAAAAAGTAATAAGTATGATTGATTATGTTGATCAGGTAAATGACCTGATCAAAAGAACGCATGTTGCTATGGGAAGAACAGTAAAATTCAACACACAATCTTCTTCATCAGTAAATGGATCAATCAACGCAACAAATATTACCAGCACGCATTAGATTCAATTCAGTTCAGGATTGGCATAATTATATTACGACAAATCCAGAGCTAACTTTACGTGGATGGTTTTACAGATCTGGTAAATTCTATGGATGGTGAGGGTTCCATTGATGTATTAATACACAGTCCAGGTGGTAGGCCAGATGCAACAGAACGTATTGTATCTATATTGCGGAATAAATTTAGTGAGGTTCATTTCTTGGTTCCTCATTCAGCATATTCCGCTGCTACAATGCTTGCATTATCAGGAAATAGTATCACATTACACCCAAGTGCTACGCTGGGTCCGATAGATCCTCAATTTAATGGTATTCCTGCACGGTCTATAAAAAGAGGGTTTGATAATGTCAGAGAAATTATTAAAAACGAAGGACCTGAGGCATTGCCAGCATATATACCATTGATTGAAAAGTATAGCTTGGATCTCTTAGAGCAATGCAATGATGCAGAAGAATTATCACAAAAACTTGTTGAAAAGTGGTTATCAGAGTATATGTTTAACTCAGAAGGTGATAAACAGATGATAAAAGAAGCTGTGGTTTATTTCTCAAATTATGATGAACACAAGCTGCATTCAAGACCATTACTTTTTGAAAAGCTTAATGGTTTTGGCTTAAATATAGAACAGTCATCGGGAGAACTGTCCAAATTGCTATGGGAAGCATACGTCCTAATCAACGCTTTTTT
>CAYHRC010000320.1:0-3598 GCA_964358565.1 uncultured Sphingobacterium sp.
TTAATCCGGGCAGCACGCATTCCGATTCGTCGCTAAAGAACAAATATATTAATATTGCAAATATTCAGATGACAACGCAGCAGCTATATCAGATTTACTTAAAGCATCCGGTAATTTGTACCGATACCCGTAAAATTACACCCTCATGCCTGTTTTTTGCTTTAAGAGGCGAGAATTTCAACGCCAATGAATTCGCTCTTAAAGCACTTGATGATGGAGCATCATTTGCGGTCATTGACGATGCTCAATATGCCATAAATGACAGATGTATACTTGTTGATGACGTACTCGGATCTTTACAGGAGCTGGCAAGGTTTCACCGCCGGCAACTGGACATTCCTGTAATTGGAATTACGGGAACGAATGGCAAAACTACAACCAAGGAGCTTATCAATTCAGTTCTTTCACAGCATTTCAAAACGTATGCAACCATCGGCAATTTAAATAATCATATTGGCGTCCCATTAACACTGTTGTCAATAAAGGAAAATTGCGATATCGCTGTTGTTGAAATGGGGGCAAATCACCAGAAGGAGATAGAATTTCTTTGCAGTATAGCCCAGCCCACTCATGGCTTAATCACCAATGTGGGAAAAGCTCATTTGGAAGGATTTGGAGGGATCGAAGGAGTGCGGATTTCAAAAGGTGAACTATACGATTATTTGGCCAAAAGCGGGGGTACTGTGTTTCTTAATAATGATAATGCAATTCTCAGGGATATGTGCGATGAAAGACATCTGGAGAATATTGTTAGTTATGGTGGTGGTAACCAGGATTACCTTACTGTTGAGTTAAAAGAGCTATCGCCATCACTGAGTGTTGAATGGAAATTGAATCATGAAAGCGACAACAGAACCTATACAGCAGTATCCAATTTACCAGGAACCTATAATTTTGAAAATATAGCTGCCGCGATATGTATCGGCAGCTTTTTTAAACTAAGTCCTGCAGAGATAAATACCGGAATAGAGGCATATAAACCTGAGAATAGCAGATCGCAAATCTTAAATACCCAACATAATACGATCATCAGTGATTGTTATAATGCAAACCCAAGCAGCATGTTTGTTGCTCTTGATAACCTGGCAGCGATCTCAGCGAAACATAAGGTAATGATCCTCGGCGATATGTTTGAGCTGGGGGATGAGTCAATCTTTGAACATCAGCAAGTTATAGACAAGGCTTTAAAAACACCTTCAGATCAGAGGATCTTTATCGGTGAAGAATTTTATAAGTTAAAAGGAAATGTTGAAGCTAGCTTTTACCGGAATACCGAAGACGCATTTGAAGCACTTAAACAGACCCCCATCAGGAATTCCACAATTCTGGTTAAGGGCTCAAGAGGTATGAAACTTGAGAGAATACTGCCTTTACTATAAAATTCCAAGCTCTGTTTATTGGCGAATTCGCCCGTCAGCACAATCTATCGGATAATTGAAATTTAATCCGAAGATCCTTTTATTAAGCTTTTCCTGTAGCGCTGCAAAAAGTATATCAGAAGTCCGCATCCTATAGAAAACATGTAGAGTGGATGTTTTACATCAAGAAGCAAAACAGAGGCAATACTAAAAACGATCAGGAAGACACTTAAGAAAGTAAAATATCTGCTGACCAGGAATCTTTTAAACGCATTCATATTACTTAGCTTTTTCAATTCGAATTCCCACATCAGATACACCGTCTAAAGGATTGTCACGCATATTCTGCTCAAGTTCGAATTTATAAGTGCCCTTTGCGGGGAATTTATAATTTTCTTTAAATGGCAACTGATAACTATACAAATTACCGGATCCGCTGCCCAGCCATTCACCATCAGGGAGGGCCAGTTTAAATTCTCTGCGTTCTGTTTTCTTCTTTCCATCTGGTCCGGTAATATGGATGAGGATGAAGATATTAGAATATTTATACTGCGGGGTATGACGTAAATTAAGGTATAAGTTATAAGGAATACCGACCGAATCAATCTTTACAGGGATCTCCAGCTTTTCTGTATAGTTCCAGTTTCGGCCCGGAATTGCTTTGTTTGTATCTGCTATCGTTTGGGTATCCTGGCAGGATGCGAGCGAAGTCGCGACCAAAAAAATTATTAAAATGTACTTTACTCTCAGGTTCATTTTATTCAGAAGGCCTTTCACGGTTGTTTTTATTTCTATAGTTTTTCCGGCGTTTATTGTTCCTGTTTGGACCCGCTGCAGTAGCAGGAGGTGTATCGCCTTCAACTCCCGGCAGATTCTCAGGCCGTGGAGCCTGTACTTTTACCTGAATTGTCGGACGCTGAACATTTTCGGTACCGCCAGAGCTGACCGGTTGATTAGAACCAGGTGCTTTAGGCTTATTCTTGCTTTTACGATTGTTTTTCCTGCTTTTTGTGGCTTTATTATCAAGGCGTGTTAAACTATCCTGCCCAACGACATTTTCATAATCCAGTATCTTTGCTGCAGCTGGTTTATCCTCATCTTCGACCTCTTCTTTAAGGTATTCTGGTTTAATACCCTCTTTATTTAATTTTTGAATTTCTTTAACCCGGGCAATGTCAAGGGCTATCCAGTTTTCATCATTCGGGTAACTGAACCACATGAGCTTTTTGAAAATATCTGTTTTCTGATGTCTGACAGTTCCCAAAGTTGTTTCTAATCGTTCCACATTATCAGGAATGTCTTTGAGAGCATCCATGTAGGTATCCAACTCATAATTCAGACAGCATTTGAGCTTTCCGCACTGTCCGGCGAGCTTCAGAGTATTCAATGAAAGATTCTGATAACGAGCCGCAGATGTAGAAACAGTTTTAAAGTCGGTTAGCCAGGTAGAACAACAAAGTTCACGGCCGCAGGAACCTATGCCGCCTAAACGGCTTGCTTCCTGTCTCATGCCTATCTGGCGCATCTCAATCCGGATACGGAAAGTCTCAGCCATTTTCTTGATAAGCTCACGAAAATCGACCCTTCCTTCTGCAGTATAATAAAATGTTGCCTTGGTTCTGTCACCCTGGTAGTCTACATCACTTAGCTTCATTGCCAGGCCAAGTTCCTTTGCCAAAACACGCGACTTATGCATAGTTTCAAACTCAAGCTCCTTGGAGATTTTCCATTTATCAACATCAGCCGGAGTAGCTTTCCTGTAGATCTTTTTGACTACGTCTTCTGTACGAACATGCCGCTTTTTAAGCTGCATACGAACAAGCTCACCTGTTAAAGAAACATGGCCGATATCATAACCTCCGGTGGTAGTTTCCACTGCCACCAGTTCACCGGCCTCCAGGTATAAATTTTCTGTATTTAAGAAGAACTCCTTTCGTGAGCCCTTGAATTTTATTTCTATTATGTTGAAAGGTTTATAATTCGATGGCATATCCATATGCGACAGCCAGTCATAAACATCTAATTTACTGCAACCATTTGTAAGACAGGTACCATTACTTTTACAACCGGCAGGTGCACAGCCTCCTGATGAACAACTTCCACAACCCATATTAATTAAGTATATATTGAGTCCCCGCAGGGAGCGTATGAAATTTTAAAATTTTAACGAATTGTAAAGATACATCTAAAAATAAAATTTTAGGATTTGCATTTCGCTCGACGTGATAATGCGCTTTATC
>CAYHRC010000321.1:0-3592 GCA_964358565.1 uncultured Sphingobacterium sp.
GATCCTTTATACCAAAGCTCCATACCTTATGTTCTTTCAAATGCGGCTTAGTTTTCATTGCAGCGACAACAATGGCATTACTTACTGCCGCCTCACTGAAGTCTTTTCCTGTATTGGTTTGATGTGATGGCTGCCAGACGATAACAGGCTTTGTTTTAAATGCAGTTTTTTCAGTATTGGTAGTTTGGGCTTTACTGCTTAATATGCAAAAGCAAAGAAGCAGGAGTGCAGTGATTTTTTTCATGTCTTTATTGATTAATAATGAGGATCATTAAAACGTTCAAATGATTTTTTTTCCAGTTCCTCCCTGTGATCCGGATGTGCAATTTGTATCAGGGCTTTTGCACGCTGTGAGAGGTTCAGGCCAACCAGATCTACTGCACCATATTCAGTGATCACCCAATGAGTATGACCGCGGGTGGTAACTACACCCGCACCAGGTTTTAAAAAAGGCACAATACGTGAAATGCCATTAGATGTGGTTGAGGGCATAGCAATGATCGGTTTACCTCCTGGTGATAGCGTTGCACCGCGAATAAAGTCCATCTGACCACCTATGCCAGAGTATTGATAGGTTCCGATAGAATCAGCACAGACCTGACCTGTAATATCAACTTCGAGAGCGCTGTTTATTGCAGTTACTTTGGGATTCAGACTTATTCTATGCGGATCGTTCACTATATTAATATCGAGGGCCTTGATTATTGGATTATCATCGGCAAAATCATACAGCATACGGGTTCCAAGCATAAATGAGGTAACACAATATCCCGGTACTGTTTTCTTAAGGCTGTTATTAATAGTTCCGTTCTTAATGAGCGGGATAACGCCGTCTGAAAACATTTCAGTATGCAGGCCTAAGTTTTTATGGTTGGTTAAATTTTTAAGGACCGAGTCAGGTATAGTGCCAATCCCCAATTGCAGGGTAGCCCCGTCCTCTACCAGGCCGGCAACAATTTTGCCTATTTTCAGATGGATATCACTGGTAGAATCTGAATAACTGACTTCCGGTAAAGGTTCATCAACCCATACTGCTGCATCAAATTTACTGAAAGGTACAAAGGCGTCGCCATGCACCCTTGGCATATTGGGATTAACCTGGGCGATCACTTTTTTTGCTGTTAACACTGCTGCACGGGCGATATCTACCGATGTTCCTAATGAGCAATAGCCATGCTTATCAGGAGGTGAAACGTGAACGATTGCCACGTCAAGCGGTAAAATATTCCTTTGGAACAACAGGGGGATCTCACTTAAAAAAACAGGAATATAATCACCGCGGCCGCTGTTGACAGCCTTGCGGTTACTTTCAGATACAAATAATGAATTTATGAAAAAGTGTCCGGCGAGTTCCGGATCATTCATATTAATGCCTTGCTGGGTTATGCTTACCAGCTCAACATTCTTGAGCCTCTCTTTTTGTTCAATAAGCCGCTTGATCAGATGCACCGGTGTAGCGGCACTGCCATGTAAAAATACACGCTGTCCTGACTGGACAAGCTGCAGCGCTTCATCTGCTGTTTTATATTGTTCAGAGACTAAGATATGCGGAATTTCAGCTGCCATATTTTTATAAGCTTATAAATGGTTAGCAAAGATAAGAGATTTGTGAAGAGAGATGTGAAGTCTGAGGTAGGAGGTATGATGTCTGAGGTAGGATGTCTGAGGTAGGAGGTATGAAGTATGATGTCTGAGGTAGGAGGCGTTGGTAACAATTACCTGAAGGATGGTGAACACCGGCACCCTGCGGATAAACAGCTGAGCACCTAAATAACCTTTGTAAAGAAGAAAACAGGCGCCTGTAAGCATTAAGAGGATAATATTACTCTTAGTCAATTTTGTGCAGTTTTTATTAATCCGCTAAGATCACTAATCACCAGAGCTGATGCTGTTCAAACAGAATTCATATTCCTGCATTGGTTTTCAACCATAACTGCTATTCGCAGGCTTCTCCGGATGCAAACTTTATTAATTCTGGTCTGTTTATTAACAAGGTTCTTATACCAAAATTCATGAAAAGTTCTATAAAATTGTTTGCGGTCATTTTAATGTTGTCTTTTTCTGTTCATGGAGCCTTGGCCGCTAATAGGAATGCCTCCTTTGAATATCTGACCACCGAGCAGAAGGCAATGCACATTGAGCAAATTACTAAACGGGTAAAAGAGATTAAATCCATGGATAAATCGCAATTAAGTCCTGGTGAACGAAAATCTCTTCGTAATGAATTACGTTCTATGCAGAAACAAGCCAGGGATATTGGATCGGGTGGAATTATTCTCACTGTAGGCTCCCTTCTTGTTGTTATCTTATTGTTAATTCTGTTATTATAAAATGCAGCAGGTTTGATTTATTTGTTGTTTTTCTGCCTGGCATATGAACCCTTGTTGGCTTAAGCTTTTAGGTTGTCCGCATCTGTTCCGCTCTCATGATCTGCTTTTGTCTGCAAAAAAGTCTGCAGGTAAATGTTTATTTTCCCATGATTATAGAGATAATCAAAATGATAAAATGATATTCTTCATTTAAGTTTATCCTAGTGCAACATCGAGTAACATCATAGTCGCAAATCCAATCATGGCTCCGATCGTAGATAGATCTGTTTTATTTCCAATTTGGGATTCCGGAATTAATTCTTCTACTACAACAAAGATCATTGCTCCAGCAGCAAATGATAATGCATAAGGAAGTAAAGGGGTTATTGTAACTACCAAATAGGCGCCAAGAACTCCCGCAACAGGTTCTACAAGACCAGAAAGCTGACCATTGAAAAATGCCTTTGATTTGGAGAAGCCTTCCCTTCTTAATGGAATAGAGATTGCTGCTCCTTCAGGAAAATTCTGCAATCCTATTCCAATGGCAAGTGTAACAGCACCTGAAAGTACTCCGGGGTCCGGATTGCTTGCTAATGCACCAAAGGCTACTCCAACAGCCAATCCTTCGGGTATATTGTGAAGTGTAATAGCAAGAATTAATAAGACACTCCTGTTCCATGATGTTTTAATTCCTTCTGACTTATCTAACGATAGTCTTCCATGCAAGTGTGGTAGCAGTTTATCAATCAACAATAAAAATGCACCGCCTGATAAAAAACCAACTACTGCAGGCAACCACGTGTAGGATGATTCTTTGGCTTCTTCCATTTCTATTGCCGGCCCTAAAAGCGACCAGAAACTAGCAGCAATCATTACACCTGCTGCAAAGCCGAGCATTAAATTTAGAACTCTCCTGTTTATTGTATTAAAAAAAAAGACCAATGATGCACCCAACGCAGTAACACCCCATGTAAAAAGCGTAGCTATTAGTGCTAATAATATCGGGTTATAATCAAGTAACCAGTCGGCATTCATTTATTCTTCCAATTTATGTCATTGTGTAAGAAATACTTTGTTAGTGGCTGTTTCCATTTCTGCATTTTGTCTCCTCAAATCATTAGTGCTATAAAGCGTTCCACATCATAAAATGCGTTATGTGCTGACGGAGATATTTTGGGCATTATGAGGTCAAAAGCATGGTCGGTCTGTGGTAAAATATGCATGACCGTTTGAACTTTTTCCTCCACCAAACGAGTGTGCAAAAAGCGGGTGGATTTTACCGG
>CAYHRC010000322.1:0-3571 GCA_964358565.1 uncultured Sphingobacterium sp.
TTTAGGTTTGTCTTTAGCAAGTGATTTCATGGAATCACATCCCAGGATCACAGCTCCGCCAATTAGAAATGTGCTGGTGTATAAATATTTAGCAATAAACTTTCTGCGTGAATACATATTATTATCTTTCATTGTCAATATTTTTATTAGTAAAGCTTTTTCAGATCCCGGATAGCCTGGATGCCAGCATCACCTGAATCAGTTTTAGTATTTTTTAATACTTCAGTCAATTGATCACTTGGTCCTGTCGTTTTATTTAAGCCTTTCACTAAGCCTTTTACGGCGGTTAACTGAAAGTTACCTTTCAAGGACTGAGACAAGATATCAAGGTAAGAACCTATCTGTTCTTTTGAATTACGGGCTCCAACAATATACGATAAATCATCAATGAATGAGAGTTTCCATGGCTCTTCCTTTTGAAGGAAAGAGTTCTGGATTAAACCTTTCAGAATTTCAGGTGATGAACCTGCATCAGAACTTAAAACCGCAGTTCTGAACCATTGATCCTGGCCATATTTTACAATTACCTTCGTTAATGCAGGAACTATTTCCCTGCCTTTGAATTCACCTAAACTAAGAACGGCTTGAAAAGCAACTCTGTTTGATGGATCATTGGTCATTGTGATTATTTGCGGCAACAATTCGGGATAACGCTCAGCCAGTATTACAGCGTTTTCACGCACTCCTGGTGAAGTATCCTTTAAAGCCTTGCTGACGATCTGTGCATCAAGAGCATTCAATCCTTCGAGCACGTACAATGCGTGAAGACGACCTCTGGAATCCTGATTTTTTCCAAAAAAAGTCTTTACTGCAGGAATTACTGATTTATCCTGACGCTCCAGAAGCAGGCGATGAGCCTGAGAACGCCACCAGCCATTTGGATTGGCGAGCTGCTCAATCAGTTTAGCGCTTGTTGCATTCTTAAGATCTATTTTTACATTCTTAACATTCGCATTTTCTGGCAAAATCCGGTAAATACGGCCCATATCGCTGCCCGCCATAAAATCCATATCGGCTTTAAGAGAATCTGGAATAGAAACAGGCGTTTCAATATGTTGTCTGTAATAATCCAGAACATAAAGGTAGCCATCAGGTCCTGATGTGAAGGTTACCGGACGGAACCAGGTATCAGTAGAAAAAATAAATTCGCGGTCCTTCTCTTTATCCCCCCGACTTGCAACCAGGACCGGACTATTGACAGATTTAAGGATATCCCGGTGTATAAGATTTCCTGAGACATCGGTTGTGAAAATATTCCCGTAATATTCTTTAGGAAATCCATCGCCATTATAGATAGTTCCGCCGGAAGCACCCGTAAAGTGATCTTCTGCATATTCAACCCTGTTCATTTTTGCTTTTTGAAACATCTCATTACGCTGCCTGCTTCTTTCTGCCCTCCAGTATGGTGGTGCAGTTTCCTGGAACATAAGCTCTTCATGATCGGTAATGCTGACATTGAATTTAGATGATGGAAGATAAGGATGGCGATGTACATAACGCCATGGTATCACTGCCTGTTGCAGGTGTATGGAGTTTTCGGTAAAAAATCTATGTCCCCAATCATCAATTGTCTGACCAAACTGACCCGGACCGGTTTCAAGTTCAAACTGATTTCTGTCTAAACGAAACCTGAAATCTGCACCGCGTACAGAAACGGGAGGTGAATTTGGAGTTTTACTATAAGTTATCATTCCGCTTTGACCGCGGTTATTTGCATAGATCCAATTATCGACGCCTAAACGAAGACTTGTAACCTGGGCTTCTGAATTGTTTTGAAAAAATCCTGAAAAAAGAACTTCTCTGATATCTGATTTACCGTCACCATTCGTATCCTTAAGATAAAGTATATCCGGTGCGGCCGTAACAATAAGTCCTCCCTTCCATGGCAAAATACTGGTTGCTTCAGTAACATTTTCTGCATATATAACCGACTGATCTACCCTACCGTCACCATTGGTATCCTTTAGAATACGGATACGACCATTCCCTTTACCTGGTTCCACTTCGAAGGGGTAATCAGGCATCTCAACTACAAAGGCATTACCGAGCTCATCAAATTCAAGTGCCACCGGATCAAAAACATGGGGTTCTGCAGCATAAATCTGGACTTTAAATCCAGGAACAATGTTTAGTTTCTTTAACGATTCTTCCGGAGAAAGCGGACCTGCATAACGCTGTGCAAAACTTCCAAAACTTAACATTGAAAAAAGAAACAATAAGGAGGCAATTTTGCCCGGGTAAACAGTCTTCATATGATTATTTTTAATTTTTATAAATTCATTTTTAAACATCAGCTCAGCCCGCTGCAACAGCGTAAACTTTTACTTTTTCCAGATTTACATTGATATGTGAGTAAGCATTTTTGCTTTTTTGTATACTCACCGTTCTTTGTTCCTCACCAAGCTCCGGACTCATTAAGTTTAAGCGGGACAAGGGTATTTTATCAGTGTTTATTTCAAACTTCAAATCATTATTTATGACTTTTGATCCAATATCGGTCAATATATAGACCCCTCCATTATCTTTTATTGCAGGATGCGGTATACCAATGAGTGCTGTATTCATAAAATGAATGACAGGCTTATTCTCATACATTCTTATTCTGGCTACCCATCCGGCATCGCCGGAAACCTGACGCAACAGAGGTTTAAATTTCCCGGAATTGATAAGGTCCTTCAAAGGATCTGATATTGCAGCTGATTTAATTAGCTGAAGATTTTTATACTTATTGCTGAACAACTGTTCAGATAATGGAACTGCTCTTTTAAATCCTTTATCATCATAAATACCGAAAGGTAGAGCCAGCCATGCGGCTCCTCCTTTTGAAAGATAAGACTTTATTGCAGAAAACTGCTGATCGGATACACAAGCCACCCCATCCAGGACTAAAGGCGTCTGATCTTTAAGCAGAGCTTTTGCATCTGAAAGCTCTTCTGACCGTACAAAACGATAACCGACACTGGACTTGACAAGATGTCCTGACCATGCCCTGGCTCTGTCCCAATGCTCAAAGCCATCATCACCTTTCCAACCATTATCTCTGCAATACCTGTTACTTACTATCCTGAGTTCTACCAGATCTTTTCCTTCGCGGTAATTAAGATCGCTGTTTTTAATCTCCCATTTATTAGAAGGACTTATTACATCTTCCATCTCCATTGCATCCGCCGGATCCTCTTCAAGCCTTTGGTTATGGGTACTGCTCCAGTTGGAAACTCCCCAATACCGGCTTAAAGCCCAGCCGAAATAACCGCCTTTTTCATAAATAGTATAACTCAGGGCCATAGCAGGTGAATTGCCCCGCTTATCTGCTATATCCTTTTGGTTCATGGCTTCTGCATCCATTCTGACCCAATCAACACTTCTGACATTTGTTCCAACATTCTCCAGCATAAAGAAGTCAAGATGCGGAGCCATTTTTTCAAGATCAAGTGATATCGCATTTAAAGCTACCGGACCGGTACTTGAACAGCAGGACATTAAGGGGATGTTGCCCACTATACTCTTTACCATCTTCACATGATCAACAATGGCGTCAGTCTTTGTTCTAAGCCAGTCTCTGAAAGCCGGA
>CAYHRC010000323.1:0-3570 GCA_964358565.1 uncultured Sphingobacterium sp.
AAGGATATTCAGATAGTCTCTGCAAAAAGATGGCCTACAAAATTAACAGCAGCTCAGTTTGAACAGGTAACACAAAAGAAGGAGTATCCGTCATACTTAGCAGCAGATGTTAAAGACGGAATTTTAAATACTTACTCCAATGGTGAAATAAACTACCGGCTAAAAGGGATTCATACGAAGATCTCGGTTACATGGGATTTCCAGGCACCTGAGGGTACAGGGGATACACATTTCTCAGTAATGCGTGGCACGAAATCGAATGTGATCATCAGGCAGGGTAAAGAGCAGCAATACAAACCTGTCTTATACATTGAGCCTGCAAATCAATCTGACATGGCTTCATTGGAACCTGAATTGCAAAAAGACCTGAAAACAATTCAGGCGAAATATCCGGGTGTTGAACTTAAAAAACTAGAAAAAGGATGGGAAGTCATAATCCCTGAGAAATATAAGGTCGGGCACGAAGATCATTTTGCACAGGTAACAAGAAAATATCTGCAATATATTAAGGATGGAAAGCTGCCCGAATGGGAAGTGCCTAATATGATAGCTAAATATTATACAACCACACAGGCAAGAGAAAAAGCTTTAGGGCATTAGAGGAACGGGGGCTTTAATAAGCCCCTTTTTTCTGTAATAAGCCATTGTGAGCCTGATCATCCTGTTATAGGTTTTTAATCCTTCAGGCTGCTTATTCACTTTAAGGTAATTGTCATAAAAGATGCTGCTGAGTTTGGCAGCATTGCCCTGATACTTTGTCCAGTATTGCCTTTCTTTTTGAAAATCTGCAAGAACAGGCTCGGAAATCCTATTTTTCATTGCTTTAAAGGCTATGGTATCAGTTTTCCATACCTCCGCAAGGAATTCCTGTGTGGCAAGATAATAGGAAGAATACTTCAAAAGCTTGTTATCCGAAGCAATTCCACTCAGGAAGCCCACAAAGTTTGCTTCATCTTCGCGTCCATAGCCAGTTTGGTGGGCCATCTCATGACAGGCGACGAAAGGCCTTAAAAATACGGGCATCTGGTTGTTGATATGTGATTCTCCCGTAAAGGGATTGTAATATCCGGCAGTGCCTATGTAATTGAGCAGTGGACTAAGTAGTGATGGCTTAACCATTGGGTATGATGTCCTGAATGCCTGGCTGGTGGCAGAAAGTTGCCGGACCGCCCTTATTGAGGCCTGATATTCAAATGCAGCGCTTGACTGAGTTTCATTCGTGCTGAGAGCTGCCCGGCTTGAGTTTACAGAATCCACCAGCATATCACTTACCGACAATAATTCAGCAGCATTATAATCCCTGTTAGTAAGGCCAAGTCTTTCGGAAGCAGGAACACGGAAGTAATTTAAACCCCAGAAGAGGTAAAATATCATAAAAGCTATTTCAAAATTTAAAATAAGACCCAGAGATAAAACCAGCCCTTCTTTAAATCGTTTTTTCAGGAGAAGTCTCAGAATGAGGATAAAACCTGTAAGCAGGCCCGTGATAAAAAGAACATAAACTATGTCCCCGATACTGAACGGAAAGCTATTGAAAATGAACTGAAGACAAGTCCGGATCAGAGGATAGGCTCTTAGAGAATAGTATTGTTCAACAAGGCCCGGAAAACTTCTTAATGCGAACATTAAAGTGATCAGCAGAAACAGACTGACGGTTATAACCAATCTTCTTTTTAAAGAAATAATTTTCGGTTTGTGTTTCATGCGAGTGGACAATGTATCCGATTTTTATTAATCATACAGATCTTATATTACCTGTAACCCATTGCCTGAAGGTCAAATAGTTCAGCATAACGTCCTCCTTTTTTCAAAAGTTCCTCATGGCTGCCTATTTCTATCAGTTCGCCATTATCAAGTACCAGTATTCGGTCGGCCATTCTAACCGTCGAAAAGCGGTGGGAAATGAGAACAGCCATTTTGCCTTTGGTTAGCTCAGAGAAGCGCTGAAAGACTTCATATTCTGCACGAGCATCCAAAGCAGCTGTTGGTTCATCGAGGATCATCAGCTGCGTATCTTTCATGTAAGCCCGTGCAAGAGCCACCTTTTGCCATTCTCCACCTGATAGTTCCACTCCGTCGGCAAATCGTTTGCCCAGCATCTGGTCATAATGATCAGGGAGACGCGAGGCAAGAGCATCAGCAAGGCTTTTTTGTGCTGCAGCAACAATGAGCTCACGGTTATCCTTTTCAACGATATTACCTGCAGCAATATTTTGTGCGAATGTCATTTGATATTTTAAAAAGTCCTGGAAAATGATACCGATGTTCTGTCGCAGATCAAAAATATCATATTTTCTAAGATCAACCCCATCCAGGAGAATGCGGCCTTCTGTAGGATCGTATAAACGGGCAAGCAGCTTTACTAAAGTTGATTTACCTGCGCCATTCTCTCCGACAAGGGCCAGTTTCTCCCCCGGATGAAGTGTAAAGTTCAAATGGCGGTTAGCCCAACGGTCTGAATTCACATATTTGTACCCAACATTTTCGAAAGTAAAGCCCGATTTTAAGGGATCAGGAAATGGAAGAGCATTTGGTGCCGGAATGATCCTGGGTTTAATTTCAAAGAATTCAAAAAAGTCGCTAAGGTAAATGGCCCCCTGTGAGATGCCTGTGAACCGTGTAAGGATACTTTCCAGTAAGGAGCGCATTTGACGGAAAGAGCCAGCCAGAAATGTCAGCTCACCAATGCTTACTTTCCCTTCTATGGTCCTTAAAATAATGATCGCATAAGCAAGGTAATATCCGGCACTGCCCAGTATAGAAAAGAATGCTCCCCATGCGGCACGCCTGACGACAAGCTTGCGGTTATCATGATAAAATTGACCTGACAGGGATCGGAACCTGTCGGTAATAAATCCGGAAAGGTTAAACACCTTAACTTCTTTAGCGGTTTCATCACTTGCCCCCAGGAAGCGGATATAGTCAAGTTCGCGCCGCTGCGGTGTCTGGCCACGGGTAAGTGCATAACTTTTATCATTAAAATACGATTCACCCAGAAATGAAGGGATGATAGCAACCAGCAATAAAAGGATCAGCCAGGGATTGAAAGCGACCAGACCCGCAGAGAGAAAGACTATTGTAATAATATCCTGCACCTGGCTCATCACCTGTGAAAGGAGCATTGTGCGTCCAATGGTCTGTTGCCTTGCACGTTCCATTTTATCATAAAAGACCGAATCTTCAAACTGATCAAGATCGAGAGTGGCAGCATGGTTCATGATCTTGATAGAAGTGTGGTTTGAAAAAAGGTCGCCCAGTAAACTATCCATCAGCATAATTGCTCTGCTGAGAGCATCGGCTGCAATTGCCATTGCAAACTCAATGGTGACAAGTTTCCATAAATGGTCGGCTGATAGATTACCATCGCTTCTGCTTATAAGTATTACTTCATCAATAATAAGCTTGCCGATGTAGAGCATCAGCAGGGGTAATGCAGATCGTAAAAGACGTAATAAAGCACTGCCAATAGTCATCGAGGGACTTGTCTGCCATACCAGTTTAAAAAAAGCCGGTAAATTGGCCAGTGCAGAGAGGCGCTCTTTTAATGTTAAGCTGTTGGGAGTTATGGCA
>CAYHRC010000324.1:0-3569 GCA_964358565.1 uncultured Sphingobacterium sp.
CTTTTAATATTGCTTTTTTATTCATTAACGGGTTTCCCCTCGGCATGCTTTGGGGTGTGGTGTTTTCTTATGTTGAAGGCCGGAGAAGTTCAGACTTCATAGGGGCGACCCTTGCAGTCAGCTTTATTTTCGCCTCTGGGTTTGTGAAAACGGTAGGCGGCTGGTTACTGCTCTACTTCAACATTTCAGAATTTTGGGTTCCTTTTTATACCGGACTCGTATTTGCCGGCCCTTTATTATTATTCGTGTACATGATGGAGAAGATTCCTCCTCCCGATCCGGATGATATTGCCGACCGGATGAACCGTGTACCCATGTTAGCATCCGACCGCAAGGCATTCGTCAGATTGTTCCTGCCTGGGCTGGCTGCATGTATCCTCATTTATTGTTTTGCTACTATATTTCGGGATATCCGCGATAATTTCAGCGCAGAAATGTGGAAGGAAATGGGTTTTTTTGATAAACCTGAACTTTTTGCACAAACAGAAACACCAATTACATTAATTATTCTGCTACTGATCGGTGGTATGGTACTGATCCGCGACAGCTTTAAGGCCCTGATGCTTGCCCATGTATTTATTGGCATAGGTTTTATCCTTGCCGGGATTTCATCATGGTTATTTATAAATCAAAGCCTCGCTCCGATATGGTGGATGACAATGGTAGGTCTTGGATTGTACATGGTTTATATTCCTTTTAACTCGGTATTTTTTGAACGGCTAATCGCAACTTTCCGGTACAGCGGGAATGTAGGTTTTCTTATTTACCTGGCCGATTCATTTGGTTACCTCGGAAGTGTGGGAGTTCTGTTAAGTAAGGAAATATTTAAAGTGCAAATGAACTGGGTAACCTTTTTTTCAAATAGTGTGATCGGGCTTTCAATTGCAGGACTTGGATTAACCATCTTTTCAGCATTTTATTTTTCAGCGAGGTTTAGAGCACTGGTAGATAAAAAAACCGGTTTCTGAGACTGCTTAAATTGTAAAGGATAAAAAAATATGTAGAATATCCCTGTCTGAATTGCAGGTTCATTTTATATTTTTAGATTTATTCCATAAGTTTTAATAGCAATGAATAATCTGATAGAAAATGTAATGTCTGAGTATGGTTTTAACGCGGATGAGGTTTTATTTAAACCTTTTGGAACCGGCCATATAAATTCGACCTGGCTTGTATCGGTGAACGGGACGAGCGATCAGTTTATATTGCAGAGTATAAATGAAAAGGTATTCCGGCAGCCTGAAATAATCGCCGACAATGTCGACCAGGTAGCCCGCTATCTGGCAGAGCATTCGCCCTCTTACCGGTTTATAAACGCTATTCCAACGCGTGATGGGAAGCAAATGGCTTATGTTGGGAACATTCATTGGCGGCTCACTGAATTTGTGAAAAATTCAATATCATTCGATACCTTAAGTGACCCCAAGCAGGCATATGAAGCGGCTATGCAGTTTGGAAGATTGAGCAGGCTCCTTGATGGCTTCGACACTTCTCTCTTAAAGCCCAGTATCCCTGGATTTCATGATCTTGGCCTGCGTTATGATCAATTTAAAGAAGCATTAAAAAATGCTCCTGCACATTTAAAAGAAAGCGCAGAAGAGGAGGTAGAAAAGGCTATTCGACACACCTTTATACTTGACTATTTTAATTCTTATAAAAATTCTAAGAATTTCCCTGACCGGGTGATGCACCATGATACCAAGATCAGTAATATGTTGTTTGACAAGGACACTATGAAGGGTATCTGCGTTATTGATCTTGATACCCTGATGCCCGGTAAGTTCATTTCTGATCTTGGTGATATGATGCGAACTTACCTTTGTCCATTTTCAGAAAATGAGCCCGATCTCGAAAAGATCTTTATCAGGGTGGATTATTTTGAGGCTATTATTCAGGGCTATCTGCATGAGATGAGCTCTATCTTAACTTCTACAGAAAAAGAACTGATACTTTTTTCCGGTAAGTATCTTATCTATATGCAGGCTCTCAGGTTTTTGACCGATTACCTGAACGGAAGTATTTATTATCCAATTGCCTATCCGGAACAAAATCTTGACAGAACCAGAAATCAGTTTAAATTACTTTCTGAGCTGTCTGACAATGAAAAGCTATTGCAGGATATTGTTGATAAATGTATAAAAGCAAACTAATGCTGTTCAGGGCTAGTTATGCACTGAAATACTTTAAAAAGGCATTATCTACCAGAATAAAATGGCCTGAAAATATACCAGATAGAATTTAGAAATTTATATATTTAATAATTGCAATTATTTAACTAATTTGCAATAACACTTAAATATTTAACCAACTAAACAATTAATTTAATGGAAACCGGTACAGTAAAATTTTTCAATGAATCCAAAGGATTCGGATTCATTACCCAGGAGGATGGCAAAGAAATTTTTGTTCACGTAAGTGGGCTTAAACAGGATATAAGACAAAATGATAAAGTCGAATTTGAAGTAGAGGAAGGTAAAAAAGGCCTGAGCGCAGTTAATGTAAGACTTGCCTAAATCACATCAATACCTTATCGCAATCACATCCTAAAGAAATAAGCCGTTTTGATTTTAATCAAAACGGCTTATTTGTATAGACAATTCTCTAATTATTACGATGCGGCTTCTTTATGCTCTGCTGCATTTAAAAATACAAAGTTATTGTCGAACACATCCAGCCTGATCTTGCTGTCTTTATCTATTTTTCCTGAAAGGATCTCCTTTGAAAGTTCATTGAGGATCCGTTTTTGTATCACACGTTTTAAAGGCATTGCACCAAATTGCGGGTCATAACCAAGCTGCGCCAGCCAGTCAAGAGCTTCATCAGTCGCTTCGATCTTAATTCCCATGTCTGTCAGCGTATTCTGAACACCTTTAAACTGGAGGGAAACGATATCACGCAGTTCATCACGGCTAAGCGGAGTGAACATGATCAGTTCGTCTATCCGGTTTAAGAATTCAGGCCTGATTGTTTGTTTCAATAGTTCAAATAATTCAGTTTTTGTTCTTGCAATGATCTCATCCCTGTTTATTTCATCCAGATCTTTAAAATTTTCCTGTATCAGATGTGATCCGATATTGGAAGTCATGATGATGATCGTATTTTTAAAATCTACCAAACGGCCTTTGTTATCGGTTAAACGGCCATCATCAAGTACCTGAAGCAGTATGTTGAAAACATCAGGGTGTGCCTTTTCGATCTCATCCAGAAGTATGACGGAGTAAGGCTTTCTCCGGACAGCTTCGGTAAGCTGGCCACCTTCATCATAACCGACATATCCCGGAGGGGCACCAATCAGCCTGGAAACAGAATGACGCTCCTGGTACTCGCTCATATCGATACGAATCATCGAATGCTCATCATTGAACAGATAATCTGCGAGTGCTTTTGCAAGTTCAGTTTTTCCTACACCGGTTGTACCTAAAAAGATGAATGATCCGATTGGTTTGCGTTTATCCTGTAAACCAGCACGCGACCTTCTGATTGCATCAGAAATAGCTTCAATTGCTTCGTCCTGCCCAGCAACCCGTTTATGAAGTTCCTGCTCCATATGAAGAAGTTTTTCACGCTCA
>CAYHRC010000325.1:0-3566 GCA_964358565.1 uncultured Sphingobacterium sp.
CGCAGGGTGCCACAGGCTATAACATGGGGATCAGTCACCTGTTGAATTATAGCATCAAGGGAACTTATCCCGATCTGGAAATTGATTATCCGGCAGTACTCTTTACCCGGGGAAAGCTGGCTTTGCCGCAAAGTGTGGAGCTAAAATTAGAAGCATCCAATCTGAAGCTGAGCTGGAGTACTGAGGTACTCCAAACTAACTCTTATCCAGAAGACAGGGTGGAGATTATTATTTATGGTCCGAGGTGGAATGATTACTACGAATTCCCCTCAGTCCGTATTCGTAATCAAGGGGAAACTGAATTTGTCTTGCCTTCCTCTTTCACAGGGGATATCGTGCACGTATACGTGAACCTGCTTACGAAGGACGGAAAGAAATGGTCGGACAGTTTATATGTGGGGATGGTGCAGTTGGGATAAATTACATTTGATATAATTCAAAAAACGTAACTTCGCAGAAATACTAAACAAATGACTTTATCAGCTTTATCAGCTATTTCTCCTATAGACGGACGGTATCACAATTCAACCAAAGAACTTGCATCCTATTTCTCTGAGGCAGCATTAATAAAGTTCAGGGTCTATGTAGAGGTAGAATATTTCATTTCATTGTGCGAACTGCCTTTACCCCAACTTTCTAACTTCGATCAGAATAATTTCGGCAAATTAAGATCTGTTTATACAGACTTTGATAATTCTGATGCGGAGGCTGTTAAATTAATTGAACAGACCACCAATCATGATGTAAAAGCGGTTGAATACTTTATTAAAGATAAATTTTCAGAACTGGGACTGGATCAATATAAGGAGTTCATACATTTCGGACTGACATCGCAGGATATAAATAACACTTCCATTCCGCACTCTTTTAAGCTGGCAATTGAAAACTCATATCTTCCTGCATTAGATGAGCTGCTCAAGCATTTAAATGAGCGAATTTCAGAGTGGACGGCCATACCGATGCTGGCACATACTCACGGGCAACCTGCCTCTCCTACCCGTTTAGGTAAAGAGTTAGCGGTTTTTACTGAACGCATTGAAGCACAGTTGGCCCAACTCCGAACAATCCCCTTTTCAGCGAAATTTGGCGGGGCTACAGGCAATTTTAATGCACACTATGTTGCCTATCCTGAAATAAAATGGATAGACTTTGCCAATCAGTTTGTTAACGAACGCTTAAAGCTTAACCGCTCGCAGCACACGACACAAATTGAGCATTATGATAATTTTGCAGCACATTGCGATGCCTTAAAACGTATCAATACAATATTAATAGATCTAAACAGGGATATCTGGTCATATATTTCGATGAATTATTTCAAGCAACAGATCAAGGCCGGAGAGGTTGGATCGTCAGCTATGCCGCATAAAGTCAACCCCATTGATTTTGAAAACTCTGAGGGCAACCTTGGCTTGGCAAATGCATTATTTGAGCATCTGGCTGCTAAACTGCCTATATCAAGGTTACAACGCGATCTTACTGATTCTACTGTTTTGAGAAATATTGGGGTTCCTGTAGCTCATACCCTAATCGCTTTAAAATCAACTTTAAGAGGCTTCAAAAAACTGATTTTGAATGAAAGTGCTATCCAGGCTGACCTGGAAGCGAATTGGGCAGTTGTAGCTGAAGCCATTCAGACTATTCTGCGCCGCGAGGGATATCCAAATCCTTATGAAGCGCTCAAAGAACTGACGCGTACAAATCAGCAGATGAACCAGCAAATAATAGCTGAATTTATAGATAAACTTGATATTTCCGAAAAGGTTAAACATGAGCTTAAAGCGATCTCTCCATCCAATTATACCGGACTTTAGGAGGTCATATACATGTCATTAAATTAATATCGCCGTTTGCAAAAATAATAAATTGCTAATTTTGAAAATATTTTAAAATTATGAGTGCAAGTCCAACAACCAATGTATATACCGAAAGTACCCCTAACCCGGCTACCCGTAAATTTTTGGTAAATAAGCTGTTAACCAATAATAGTATTGACTTTCCCACTAAAGAAAGTGCTGAAAAATCACATTTTGCCCGCGAGCTCTATAAATTCAATTTTGTTAATGGCGTATTTTTCGCAAGCAACTTTGTAACTATTACTAAATCAGAAACTGCAGATTGGGAAGATATAGAGCCCATCTTAAAGGAATTTGTAAAAGGTGCAGTAGAAGCCGAACTGAACATTATAGAGAAGGAAGTGCTTGCCGGTAGTTTTGAAGGATCAGAAACTGAAATCAAAATCCAGCAGATCTTACATGATTATGTGCGGCCGGCTGTTGAACAGGATGGTGGTGCAATCAGTTATAAATCTTTCGATGAAGGAGTTGTAACCGTAGAACTGCGTGGATCATGCAGTGGCTGCCCTTCTTCAACTATAACACTAAAGGCAGGAATTGAAAACTTACTAAAACGTATGGTTCCGGAAGTTACCGAGGTAGTATCCGAGTCATTATAGTAGCTTCAAATTTCGAATTAAAAGACCGCTCCGATAAAGGTAACAGAGCGGTCTTTTTTTTTAATATCTATTTAATATTTGGCTGTATCTGTGCCCTGATCTGCTTTGCCCAGTTTATAACAGTTAAACGCTGAGCATCTGTCAATCTTGCATTTTTATGAATAATGGAATAAGATTTAAGCGGCATTTCTTCCTCTTTTACCGCCTCCATCACCTCTTCCATTTTATGATCTGCTTTCTTTGGCGCAAAGGTGGCGAATTCTGAAAAATTAAGCTCAGATTTGGCGTCTTTAATATGATTGTTTAACCACCAGGCTACTGGCTGAACCTCAGAATACCATGGATAAACGGTATTGTTTGAGTGACAATCATAACATGTGGTTTTAATCAATTGCTTAGTGCTGTCAGGTGTTTGGTAATGAGCGAAAATATCATTAGGCGAACTGGCAGCTGAAAGATTTTTTTCCGGTTTAATAAATTGAATAATAACCAAGACTAATAAGAGTACGATAAGGATCTTTTTAATTCGTGACATGGAATATAAGTTTAAGATGTAATTTACTGAAATCTTTTTCCGATCACCTCAAGCAGCTCTGCTGATATATTTCCATTTGTTGCTATGATCTCTCTTTTAAAAATACTTTCATTCCCACCGGAAAAATCAAATACCTGGCCGCCTGCTTCGTTTACCAGAACAATTCCTGCTGCAACGTCATATGAGTTTAAATTATACTCGAAATACCCATCAAACCTCCCACAGGCTACATATGCAAGGTCAATCGCGGCAGAACCAATGCGCCTGAGTCCATGACATTTCTGCATCAGTTCACGCATCACATTAAGATAGGCTTCCTGACGTTCAAAATCATAATAAGGAAATCCTGTAGCGAGTAAGGTATTCTCAACTCTCTGCGTCTTAGACACCGATATCCTTTTATCATTGAGATAGGCTCCCCCATTTTTCCAGGCTGAAAAACATTCATCCCGGTTAATTTCGTAAACAACACCCAGCACCAATTCTTCGTGTTCCTGGAGAGCTATGCTGATTGAAAAAGTGGGAATGCCGTGTATAAAGTTTGTAGTTCCGTCTAAGGGATCAATGATCCAGTTG
>CAYHRC010000326.1:0-3565 GCA_964358565.1 uncultured Sphingobacterium sp.
ATTCGTTTTTACTTCTGCCATAACCAAAATTTAACCACCAATTAGTACTGTTGGGCATCCTGCTACTATTGAACCACCATGTGCCGCCGAATCTCCCATCCTTGCGGCAGGTTTTCCGCAGATCATAACTGAGGATGAACCGGCAGCTATAGTATCCGGCGGACCGGTACAGGTAAGCATATCTCCCACACATGCAGCAGGCATTCCACCAATTAAAACTGTTGATGCACCCGGAGGTAATACCGGTCCTCCCACGTGCGGAACTGTACCGGTTACCATGGGACAAACATGCATATCGCCTACTCTTGCTGCTGCCGGCATTTACGCTTAATTAATTTTTACAATTGATCCTTTAACTGTTGTACTTCCTCCTGAAGATATTTCTGCCGTTGAGCTGCCTTCCACTTTAACTCCTCCACTTCCTTTTACATTAATGTTTACTCCTTCCGCTTTAATATCTGTTGCTGCTTTCAGCACAATATCTTTGATACTTTCTATTTTAAACCCATCCTGGTCCATGCTAAATTTATTCCCATGCTGATCTTCCATTTTTATGGCTTTATCTTCTTCCGAAAGAAGAATTTTATTCCCTGAAGGAGTTTCTATGTTGATCGTCTTTTTTTCATCATTGAATATCACTTTCATGCCGCTTCGTGATACATATCCTTTCTCATGATTGTCATCACTGGTCTCTAATGGTGCGGCATTTTTACTACTGTTACACATTCCCAATATCACAGCATACCGTGGGTCGTTATTTATAAAACCAACAATAACTTCATCACCTATTTCAGGCCTGAAGAAAGTTCCTCTATCACTACCTGCATCCAGAGTACTTATTCTGCTCCAAATCCCTTCATCTTCTGAATTAATATGAGGCAGACGAACCATTATGCGATCTTCAGCATCGGGGTCGCCCTCCAGTTTTGTTACTATGCCAATCTGCAAACCCTGAATGGCAGGCAACAACGCACCTGCTAATGGTTGCTGTACCGGGTAAGTTTGTACAAACCATTCTGGATTGATGCCAAATTGCAGAGTAGTTAGCCAGTTACCCTTATCTATCTGATGCCGAACCCCTGTTACAAACAATTTTCCCTCGAAGCGCTCACCAACCCCTTTTAACTCAAACATCTTTCCTGGTTTTACAGCCGCCGTTCCGTCGGTTGTAACACGGCCCCTTATCTTAGCCAGTTTGTGTTTGAGCATTTTAGCGTTGGCCCATTGCTGAAGTTCCTGTTCACTCAGCTTACCGCTGTGCTGTAATTGAAAACTTTCCTCTCCTGATATATCCGCGAGTTTATCAGATGTAATATTTCCAGTATCCGGCACACCGGGATCCTCTGCTTCAACATCAGTAAGCATTTCCTGATCTGATGAATTCCATGCACTTGCCTTTACTGATTTAAACTGAAGTCTGGCATCAATTTCGGCATCAAGATCATGCACTGTTGCTCCGTATTGAACTGTCAGTACCGGTTCAGATGAGAAGTCAGGTTTAGCGATACTTAACTTGCCATCGTCAGCAATACATAATAATCCATTTGCATCAATTCTGCATAACATCATATCCCAATCTGTTGTATTGTACTGCACAATTTCTTTGTGTGAAATGAGAGTTGTTTCTACATCTTTTTCAATACCATGCAAGTCTATAAGCTCCTCTATGACTTCGCTATCTTTTACATCTTTGTAATACTTACTCTTGGATGCTATAGTCATTTTAACAGCTTCGTCTTTACATTCGATCATCAAAACCGAAGCGGTTTTCCTGACTTTAATACCGTGTTTTATAACGATACCCTTAAAAATAGTTTCCTCTTCGCTCCGATAACCTACTTTTATCTCTAACTTTTTCCCTGGTTCAAAATCCTCTTTGTTACTAATATCAAACGACTCCTTAGAGGGCTCGCCATCCAGTATTATGATGGTAGCAGAAGGAATCCTGTTAATCTCTTTATTCACTATTATGGATAATACATGATAGGTTTTTGACACTTCGATTCCTTCTGAAAGTATTGTGAACGTACAAACACTTTTCGGTGCATCAGAAGCGATCGTTCTTTCATTCGGCATATTAATTCTCAGCTTTTACCATTGGCGGAAAAAACAATTCTGTACCTGGTGTCAGATGCCTGAAATTGTAAAGCTTATTGACCCCGGCTACCTGCAGATAATACTTCGCATCCCCATAAATATTATAACACATCAATGGTAAAGTATCACCCATTTTCACTGTACGGTAATGTGTTAAATCAGCTGATTGAGGATTTTCTGTTGCTACCCGTAAATTCTCATCCACACTGCCTTTAAAACCGGCTTTACAAATAGCCCTGATGGGACTGCCATCCGGATTAAATAACTTATAGGTAATGCTTAAGGAATTACAGCGTCCTTTGAAAATGAACTTTCCCCAAACCAATTTGAAATGCTTTGGCTCATGCGATGCGCTATCATATTCAAGCAGCATTTGCTTGAATGCCTCCACCTCATCATGTATGCTTGCCTTTTTTTCTCCGTTTATAATGCCAGTAGAATCAAATAAAAACTCAAAGGCCATTTCCTCCGGCTTTTTTACATTAAACCGTTGTGTTGCTGCACTCGTCCCGGTTCCCTGGCCTTCAGTAAACTCAACTTTATAATCCAATACATAAGTTTCGGGATTTACCATGGCAGTAAACGTATCACCTATCTTATGGTTATCGGCATAGTCCGGATTATTATAAGCCAGTATCTTTATTTTTTCGAGCTTTCCCTGTGCCATCATCTTTCACTTTTATTGTTAAAAATTTCGATTACCTGCTCTATACATTGCTGGATTAAAGCCTGATCATCCGGCTTATCAGCAGAGTTTTGGGCAGCAGGAGCTGAATCACTTGCTGGTTGCGGCTGGTTAACAGTAACCCGTATGTGCAGTTCTTTAATTTCGAGTGACATATTAGTTAACAGTGAAATAGTTATAGCTTAATTCGAGCGTTTCAATCACAATCGAATTATCCTGCGAATTAAAATCCGAAACCGACCATTTCTTAGGCCATGCGTTATAAACATTCCATGTTTTTAAGGGTTGATGTTCTTCATTAAGCAAAATGATATTAATTTGTGCAGGTTTAAAATCTCTGTTTTGCAGGGCATCCAAACACCATTTAATTACTTTTGAATCGGTAAGCATACCACGCTTTAAAGAAAGATCCGGGTACTTGGTTCTTAAGGGCAACTTGTGCTCAAACCTGTTCTCTCCTCCCTCTTTATAAGATTCAGTATCATATTCTAAACTGAGGCCTGCAACAGATTGAAAGCGCACGTCATTGTCGTTGCCTATACCTACAAATTCAACCTTAAAATGAAAACCCACGGGAGGATAATATCCGCCAGCTGATGGTGCTTTAGCCATGATAAATACAGCTTAATGTTAAATAAACCAGTATCCGTTAATCGATGCTTTAATTCATAATATCCAGGCCTTCATGAGCTAACTCAATGGTTTCAATAGCCACCTCATTACCATCTGCTTTAAGATCGCTGGCTTGTACCTTGATGGGGAAAGCATTCATTACTTTCCAGC
>CAYHRC010000327.1:0-3562 GCA_964358565.1 uncultured Sphingobacterium sp.
ATCCGCAATTTTCAAGTATTTCTTCGTACTCTTTAAGATGTTTCGACACAATTATTCGATCCTTGTTCTCAAGGTGGAATACTGAATAATTACTGTCAGCCCGTACATACAGGATATTATTTACATTGAGTACATGAAATCCATTTGCATGCGGGAGATTAATCTTTCTAATTTTCTGAATGCCATTCAAGTTCTCTTCCAGACTGTTCAACCATTCTGTATTACCGGCCTGGGGTGATTTTTGACCTTGCAGCAGATCCTTCCATTTAAATACATTTACTATAGAATTTTTAAGTTCTTCAACATCGATCGGTTTAAGTAAATAATCAACTGCACTAGCTTTAATGGCCTTAATGGCATATTGATCATATGCTGTTGTGAAAATAACTGATGTAATATTTTGTTGAAGATCTGGCAATAAACTGAAACCATCTTCATTAGGCATGGCGATATCGAGAAAAATTATATCTATATGTTCCGACTTTAAAAAAGCCCTGGCCTCCTTGACAGATCTCGCAATACCCTTTACTTTAATTTCAGGGCAATAACTCTCAACCAAAAAAAATAAAGATTTACGTGAATGTTCTTCATCGTCTACAATAATAGCGTTTATTGACATATCCGTATGTTTAAAGCCTCAGCTACTCTAAGCTACCAGTATTTTTTTAAACAGGCAAATGAATGAGCGAACGGTAATTAAGGGATAACATTAGTAGGTAATAATCTGCTGCTCAGCTGTTTTCGGAAGATCCCTGAATTCGTATTGCTGGGTCCTTAACTGGGGCTCAAAACCTGCCTCTTTAATTGAATCCTGGATCCCCTGTGAGGTAAAGCGATGCGGGGCCCCTGCAGCCGACACCACGTTCTCTTCGATCATTATGGAGCCGAAATCATTTGCGCCTGCCTGAAGGCAGATCTGACCCACCTGCTTGCCAACGGTAAGCCATGATGCCTGTATGTTCTTAATATTCGGCAGCATGATGCGGCTTAATGCGATCATCCGGATATATTCATCAGCAGTTACCTGGTTGGTGATGCCCCTTACCTTTTTAAGTAATGTGCCGTCATCCTGGAAAGGCCATGGAATAAAAGCAATAAAACCTTTGGTATCCGCAGGCTTTTCTGATTGTACCTCACGCAGCCATACCAGGTGCTCAAAACGTTCTTCAAGGGTTTCCACATGCCCGAACATCATGGTTGCTGATGTTGTCAATCCAAGCTGATGGGCAGCACGCATCACGTCAAGCCATTCCTGTCCGCCGCATTTTCCTTTGGAGATCAGTCTGCGAACACGGTCGTTCAATATTTCAGCTCCCGCACCCGGCAGTGAGTCCAGGCCGGCTTCTATTAATGCTTTGAGAACTTCTGTATGGCTGATGCCTTCCAGCTTGGTGATATGGGCAATTTCCGGAGGACCGAGGGAATGTAATTTAAGATTTGGATAAAGTTCTTTCAGTTGTTTGAAAAGATCCACATAAAACTGAAGACCAAGATCCGGATGATGTCCCCCCTGAAGCAGCAGCTGATCGCCGCCATAACGGAAGGTTTCTTCGATCTTTTGTTTATACGTCTCAATATCAGTTATATAGCTTTCGTCATGACCCGGCCGTCTGAAAAAGTTGCAGAATTTGCAGTTCGCAATGCAAACGTTGGTCGTGTTCACATTCCGGTCAATGATCCAGGTGACTTTTCCGTGCGGAACCTGCTTTTTTCGCAGCTCGTTGGCTACATACATCAATTCAGGAGTGCCGGCATTTTGAAAGAGAAAAAGCCCTTCATCAGCAGACAGGAAATCAAAGTCCAGAGCACGTGCCAGTAGATCAGAAGTATTCATGTGCAAAGATAATTATATCAATTAGCAAATTTGATAATTAGCAAATTTGACAATGTGCAAATTTAAATTTGAATTAAGAAAGTACAATTGATGCAGATCAAGATTTATTGGACATGTTGCTCAACAATAAGTGTATCAATCGTTGTGGGCCTTAAATTGATAAACCAGCGTGACAACCCTAAACCCTGGCGGCAGCGATAGCTTTTTGTTGCATCAGCCTAAAGCAGGGAGGCAAAAACTAAAGCAGAGCAAGGGAGTATCAGAACATAAGAACAATTGGCCCTGCTTTACACACAATAATAAAATCTCGCCCTATACTCTGAACCCATTTCCTCATTTGCTCATTTGTTTTGTTCTCATTTACTCAATTTTCTCATTTTCTAATTTGCTCATTCGCACATTTACTAATCCTCGTAAATTTGCCTAAATTTGTTTTTTTTTAATATTTAAGTAAAATTATGGTTTCTTTTGAACGCTTCACTCTTTCAAACGGTCTGAAAGTTTTGGTCCATGAAGACCCTACAACGCCGATGGCTGTTGTAAACATTCTTTATGATGTGGGTGCACGCGATGAGCATCCTGATCAAACCGGATTTGCACACTTGTTTGAACACCTGATGTTTGGCGGATCTATTAATATTCCATCCTATGATGAACCCCTGCAGCGGGTAGGAGGAGAGAACAACGCATTTACAAGCAACGACATTACCAATTATTATATTACACTGCCTTCAGTGAACCTGGAGACGGCATTCTGGCTCGAAAGTGACAGGATGCTCAGTCTGGCATTCTCTGAAAAAAGCCTCGAAGTTCAGCGTAATGTAGTTTGTGAAGAATTCAAGCAGCGCTATCTTAACCAGCCTTATGGCGATGTATGGCTGAAATTAAGGCCAATGGCTTATAAAAAGCATCCGTATCGGTGGGCAACGATTGGAAAAGCTTTAGATCATATAGAAAATGCCAGCATTGATGATGTGAAAGCGTTTTTTTCCAGACATTATAATCCATCGAATGCAATTATGGTTGTAGCCGGCGATGTAAAACTGGAGGAAGTTAAAAAGCTGTCGGAAAAATGGTTTGGGAATATTCCGCCCACTGAAAAATTGAGCCGTAGACTGCCAGCAGAAGAGGCGCAGACTGAAGCAAGAAAGGAAACTGTACATGCAAATGTGCCGCTTAATGCATTGTATAAAGCGTTTCATATGCCGGCACGTACTGAGCCTGGCTATTATGCGGCTGAACTGATCTCCGATATTCTGTCACGCGGAAACTCCGGGCGCTTGTTCCGCAATCTTTTGAAAGATCAGAAACTTTTCAGTGATATCCATGCATATCTGACAGGCAGTTTGGATAACGGTCTGTTCGTGGTGGAAGGAAAACCATTGCCGGATATATCAATGGGTGAGGCTGAAGCAGCGATCTGGAAGGAACTTGACCGATTGAAAAATGAGCTTGTGACTGAACAGGAGCTTACAAAAGTCAAAAACAAAATGGAATCGACCATGGTCTTTTCAGAGATGAGCCTGCTTGATAAAGCAATGAACCTGGCTTATTTTGAATTGCTTGGTGATGCGAACGACCTCAATCTTGAGACTCAAAAGTATCTTGATGTAAGTGATGAGCAGATCCGTGCACAGGCAAACCATATATTCCGTAAAGAAAATTGTTCAACATTATATTATTTAGCAAATTAAGATGATCGACAGAGCTCTCGCCCCGGTAATCCGG
>CAYHRC010000328.1:0-3557 GCA_964358565.1 uncultured Sphingobacterium sp.
AGCTCCAACCGAATCTGGATGGTCCAAGTTGTTTGGCGGACTTGAGTCTCATGATAAGACAAGTGTTGTATCTGAATTAAATTTTTCTTCGGAATGCGGCTGGCACAGAATCGAAGGGTTAAACTGGATAATTATCACGTATGCGCCCGATAAATATGGGATATTGGAGGCAAATCATTCGCATCACGATCTCTGCAGTTTTGTAGCTTACTATAACGGAAAGCCAATGATAGTCGATGTCGGCAGGCTGGATTATACTAATTCTCCTACTAGCCGTTATGGAAAATCTGCGAGATCTCATAACACAATAATTATAGACGAAATTGAACCAACAGCAGAGGTTCTTGGATGGATGCTGCCTGCTTACGCAAAACTGTCGGCCGAGGTGCACGTTAAACGGGACCAGAAACATGTCAAAATATCTATCGATCATGATGGCTTTAAAAGAATTACTCTAAATACAATCTCTCATAAACGTGAGATGATAATCTTTGCTGATTCTCTGGAGATAATAGATACTATTAACGGTAA
Organism: uncultured Sphingobacterium sp.; assembly: GCA_964358565.1. Taxonomy (GTDB): domain Bacteria; phylum Bacteroidota; class Bacteroidia; order Sphingobacteriales; family Sphingobacteriaceae; genus Daejeonella. The sequence goes on from CAYHRC010000328.1 coordinate 532, forward strand.
GGGAGCCCACTCGACACAGCTGTGCTTCCAATTCGCCCCGGGTACTTCATTCCAGGAGCAATCGCCGAATGAGTGGCGAGATAACAATAAGGGAATAAATTTTAGTACTGACGACTCTTCAAGCGTACAGTGTATTGCCGCAGACGAAGCCTCCGATTATGGGTGGACATTCCCATCTTATGGAGTAAAAGAGTCTGCACTATCTATAAAGATCGATAATTTGGTAGATTTGCCAGCCCAACTAAGGAATAAGATAACTATGGGAAGCTTTTAATATGTGTGGAATCACGGGTATATACAGATTCGATAAAAGACCAATATCAGAATCTGATATAAGGAAAATGACAAACAGGATGGTTCATCGCGGACCTGATGACGATGGGATCTTTGTAGAAGGAGCCTTGGGGATAGGGATGCGGCGCTTGTCGATAATTGATGTTGATGGCGGTCACCAGCCGCTTACCAATGAACAGGGGAATCTGCATCTGGTAATGAATGGCGAGATATATAACTACATAGAGCTGAGGCAAGAACTTACCGCAAAGGGCCATAAGTTTAGCACTGGTTCCGATGCTGAAGTTATTTTACACCTATATGAAGACAAAGGCTTTGGAGCTTTGGACGAGCTTAACGGGATGTTTGCTTTTGCTCTGTACGACAGCAATGATCACTCATTGTGGGTTGCCCGCGACAGGCTCGGTATTAAGCCGCTTTTCTTTGCTAAAACAGATGAATATTTTGCTTTTTCGTCAGATATAAAATCTTTACGAACCCAACATCCGTCATCTGTTTCCTGTGAACGTACAATCCAATACCTCACCTTAGGATACGTTCCCGAAGAACATACAATGTGGGATGGCATATCAAAATTGCTTCCTGGTAATCATGCAACAATCAATAGCGATGGCAGGGTTAAAATATCGCCCTACTGGAGCATTAATAATTTTGGAACCTGGCGCGGGTCATTAAAGGAAGCCGAGGAACAGCTTGAGGATTTGCTAAATGATTCGGTCAAACTTCAGCTTCGTACCGATGTTCCTTTTGGAGCATTTCTAAGTGGAGGTATTGATAGTTCAGCAATCGTTGCTATCGCAAGTGGACAGTTAAAGGAACCTCTTAAAACATTTACTATCGACTTTGAAGGGAAGGAATCTAGTGGCGATTCATTTTTTGCAAAGCAGGTGTCAACACAATATGCTACAGAGCATTTTAATTTAAAAATGACCTCCCAGGATGCGATGAAAGCCTTGGATGAATTACTGAGTGTAATTGATGAGCCTCTGGGAGATTCTGCGTTAATACCTGTTTATTCACTATCAAAATTTGCGAGGGACCAGGGGGTGAAGGTCCTACTTAATGGCGCCGGAGGAGATGAGATTTTTGGTGGTTATGCCAGGCACTGGAAACCACGTTTTCCAACACCAGCGTGGGTTGCTGAAAGTGTACCTCAGCCTTTCAGGAAGGGCTTGTCAAAAGCATGGTCTGTGTTCCAGCCACAAAGAGGCATGAGGGCTTCTGATCCTAGAATATCCTGGGGCGTAAGTATTTCAGGAGTAGATATTGATGCGCTTAGCGATATTATAAAACACAATGATGCTTTTGGGGAGATTTCCAGGACATTATTTTCAGAACACAGTGCGTTGGTTGAGCGAGACACCAATATAAATTCCTATTCATATCAGAGAATGTTGATGGATATTAAAAATTATCTTCCTGATAACATACTTTCATTAACAGATAAAGCAACAATGGCTGCGTCGGTAGAAGGACGTGTTCCTTTGTTAGATCACCGTCTGGTAGAATTCGCTTTCGCGCTTCCTCATAAAACCAATTTATTGGATAGCCCTAAGGGTCTCTTCAAGAAAGTTGCAGGGAAGTGGTTGCCCAAGGAATTATTTAACAGGAAAAAGGAAGGGTTTAATCCTCCGGATCAAGGGTGGTTTGGCCAAAGACTTACAAGCCTGATCTCGGATGAGTTGTTAGGCAATCCCGGGGAGATTTTAACGAATATGATCGATTTGAGGAAACTAGAAAAGTTATTAAACGATCCTAAACGTACTAAACATGCTGCTACAACACTTTATAGTTTATATTTGTTCAATAAATGGCATCGCAAGCAGGTTGATTGAATAATATGATTAAAATTTCTGTAGTAATGCCCTCCTACCAATCGGCATTATTTATATATAATACCCTTCAGTCGATTATTGAGCAAACGGTCGTTCCTTCTCAGGTACTAATAATTGATGATGGTTCTACTGATAATACCTGTTCAATAATTGAGGAATTTTCGCAAACACATCCTGAATTTAATATTGAGCTGATTAAAAGTTCACATAAAGGCCCTGGGGCAGCACGGAATATCGGGGTCCGAAGAGCTACCTCCGAATGGATAGCCTTTCTTGATTCTGATGATCTCTGGTTTCCTAATAAACTGGAAACGTGTCACAAGGCCATAACAGAAAACCAGCATAAGAACTTTTTTTGCCACAATGAAACTATGATAGCAGAGGACGGCTCAACTGCCTTACTGGATTATTCAAGATCGTATTCACCCGAAAAATCACTTCCTGAACAATTGTTTAAGATAAATTTATTTTCTACTTCCGCGGTCGTATGCAGGCGGGACAATATTCTTGATGTTGGCGGTTTTGACGAAACTCTTTCATCGGCCCAGGATTATGAATTGTGGCTAAGGATGTCTCCGAGCCTTTCCCCATTTTTTATTAAAGAAGTTCTGGGTGCCTATACAGTTAGAAAAGGAAATATCTCAACGACGCGTCATTTTAAGCGTTTGAAAAATATTTGGCGTGTAATGGTAAGACACCGGACAAAGGCACAAAATTTCTTTATATTTTTGTATATCTTTTTTCGTGTAAGCGCCTCCCACATTGCTGGGTTTTTCAGGTCGATATGGAAGTAACCCGGGAATATCAGTTAATTATAAAACTTTTTAAATGAACAATCGCCTTGAATCTTTGCTGGAGAATATAGTATTAGGGCCAGACAAGATTTATTCGAGTATT
>CAYHRC010000329.1:0-3552 GCA_964358565.1 uncultured Sphingobacterium sp.
GCTTTTGAAGATTCTCTCTGGCTATTGCTGCAGTTTCGGGACAACCCTCAATACTTATAACTTTTGCCTGGGGTGCTGCTTTCGCAAGATATGCGGTTGTTATTCCAAGACAGGTGCCCAGCTCTATGATATTTCGGGGATTTGCATAGGCTGCAAGACGATATATGAGCTGAGAAAGCTTTGCAGGCTTCAATGCATTTTTTGCCAAAACCTTAACCTGCTTCTTTTTATTATTGTTTACATGTGATCCTGCACCCAGGTCAGTGATACTTATCCACCGCTCATCCTTTAGTAATTGCTGCCGCAATTCTTCAATTTGATCATAAATTGTTTTGGCACGAAAATCGTAAATAGTTTCATCAACCAGCTTATATGCAAATGGTGAGTGAACCCCATGACGGGTCCTGGATTTGAATCGATGGCTGAGGTAGTCAACTGCTAATTGCAGGTTTATCATGCGGTAAAGATAGTTTTCAATACGCTAATTTGGAAAAGGAAAGACTAAATGAACACAGGCGCTAAGAAGCAGATTTTTGGGTAAATTTGCAATAAGAATATGAACGAGAAGGAAGTAGAATCTTTGATTAAGTTACTGGATGATCCGGATATGGAAATAGCCACTCATGTAGAGGAAAAGCTTTTGTCTTATGGTAACGATGTGATTGAGTATCTGGAAGATGCCTGGGCTCAATCGCTGGAAACCCTCTTACAGGAGCGGATAGAAAATCTTGTTCATAAGATCCAGTTCACAAATATTAAACATGAACTTGAACTCTGGTATATCGGAGGATCATTTGACCTGCTGCAGGGAATTTTAATCTTAAATAAATACCAGTATCCCGATCTTGATGAGCAGAGAGTAGTGAATCAGATAGAAGATATCAAACGCGAAATCTGGATTCAGATACTGTACGATATGAGTGCAGTGGAGAAAGTAAAGCTTATCAATCATGTGTTTTATGGAATCTATGGATTTACAGGTAATACAAGCAACCACCAGGATCCACAGAATTCATACCTGAGTCAGGTACTTGAAAGTAAAAAAGGCAATCAAATACTCCTGGCAGTGATCTATTCAATTATAGCTCAAAAATTAGATATTCCAATATACGGAGTAAACCTGCCCCAGCATTTTATCCTGGCCTATGTTGAACAAAGTTCCGCTGATACTATGTACTTTTCAAAAAATGAGTTTGAAAACAGCATTCTGTTCTATATCAATGCCTTTAATAAGGGTTTCATTTTCGGACGCAGAGATGTAGACGCCTTTTTAAAACAGTTAAATCTAAAGCCCAACCAGCATTTCTATGAGCCTTGCAGCAATGTGGATATTATACAGCGCGTCCTCAGAAACCTGATCAGCTCCTACGACAAGCTTTCAGCGGTAGAAAAAGTTGAAGAACTTGAAGTGCTGCTTGCTATATTCCCGGCACCGTGAAGTATAACAAGGAGCAAGGAACCAAGAGCAAAGACTAACAGGTAGTAATTTGAAACGAAAATATCCTTGATCTTTGACTTGCGAAGTTTCTCTCCGATATGCTTGAAACTAAGTCAGATAAAGACTTACGAAGTTTTCTCTCCGATTAGCCTGTAAACTTCGTCAGTCGCTTTAATATTTTTTTTGAAATTGAGAAGACTGACGATTCTTTTTCCGCTCGGCTATGGGACTTCAGTCTGTACTAAAATTTAAGACTGGCGATACATTCGCCCTGATCAGATAATCATAATGAAAATCAATGACTTACGAAGCTTTTTTTCTACGAGATTTGAGAACAGACTGACGAAGTCAATTCCGCTCGGTCAGAGACTTAAGTCAGAAACATCGAAAACGATTTACTTAAAACTCCATCAAATAGGCCTTTAGAAAATCATCCAGATCACCATCCAGTACTGCCTGTGCATTTGAGGTTTCATAGTTTGTACGCAGATCTTTTACCAGCTTATAAGGATGTAAAACATAGTTTCTGATCTGTGAGCCCCACTCTATCTTTTTCTTATTTCCCTCGACAGTAGCTGATGCTTCCATACGTTTCCTCATTTCAGCTTCGTATAATTGCGACTTCAGCAAGCGGATAGCATTTTCCTTATTCTGAAGCTGTGAACGCGATTCCTGGTTTTTGATAATAATCCCGGAAGGCTTGTGATATAAACGTACTGCAGTTTCTACCTTATTTACATTCTGACCACCTGCACCGCCTGAACGGAATGTTTCGAATTCAATATCCGAAGGATTTACATCAATCTCAATGGTATCATCTACAAGAGGATACACATAAACTGATGCAAACGAGGTATGACGCTTGGCATTTGAATCAAAAGGCGAGATCCTCACAAGCCGGTGGACCCCATTCTCTCCCTTTAGGTAACCATAGGCGAAATTGCCCTCAAGCTGAATGGTAACCGTTTTAATTCCGGCTACATCGCCTTCCTGAAAATCCTGTTCGCTAACTTTAAACCCATGCTTTTCGCCCCACATGGTGTACATACGCAAAAGCATAGCAGCCCAGTCGCAGCTTTCAGTTCCGCCTGCTCCTGCCGTGATCTGCATAACCGCGTTCAGCTGATCCTCCTCAGAACTGAGCATATTCTTGAACTCGAGATCTTCTACTTTTTTAACAGCATTTTCATACTGTTCTTTAAGATCTGACTCAGCAGCATCCCCGGATTGAAAAAAATCAAGCATCACAGCCGCATCCTCTACAGAGGCTTCTGCAATCTGGAATTCATCAGTCCACTTCTTTTTGTTGTTGATTGAATGCAGTGCCTTCTCTGCTTCTTTGGGATTATCCCAGAAATCGGGCCTTAAAGCAATATCCTGCTCATTTTTGAGATCATCTAATTTCTTGTCGATGTCAAAGATGCCTCCTCAGAGACGTTATTCTGTCCCTTAAATCCGTAATGTTTTCTTTGGTCATGATGCAAAAATATAAAAAATCGCATCTTATAGATGCGGAATAAAGACAATGTCTATGAAATTTTCATTTCTCCTTTAGTAATTAACCTTATGTTAGCATTTTTTTGTTTAAATCTATTTTCTGAGTCCTGCAGATTAGCTCACAGATTTTAAGGACGATGATTACATTTGTTTTCTAAACGGATAGCATGAATAATTCCATTTATTACATTCTGGCAATTTGTGCCGGAATTGCAATTGCCACACAAACTGGTGTTAATGCTCAACTAAGAACTGCCGTGGGCAATCCTGTAATTGCTGCACTGATCTCTTTTTTAGTGGGAAGTTTTGCTCTTTTAATATGTGTTCTATTTTTTCAAAGGGAAGGTCTGGGAGGTATATCCAATTTGGGAAATATCTCATGGTATAAATGGACGGGCGGAGTAATCGGAGCATTATATGTGAGCGGTGTAATTATTATTGCTCCGCGAATTGGAGCCGCAAATACCACCGGCCTTATTGTTGCCGGCCAAATACTTTTTGCCCTTTTCCTGGATCACTTTGGTTTTTTAGGTTTTATTCAGCATTCGTTTAACATGATGCGCATTGCAGGAGCATTTTTATTAATTGCCGGGGTTTTTCTCATTCTAAAAAATTAA
>CAYHRC010000330.1:0-3551 GCA_964358565.1 uncultured Sphingobacterium sp.
TACTCATCCAATGTGGTAGCTCCGATACACTGGATCTCTCCACGTGCCAATGCCGGTTTAAACATGTTTGAAGCATCCAGCGATCCTGAAGCTCCGCCTGCACCAACAATAGTATGGATCTCATCTATGAACAAAATGACATCCGGAGATTTCTCCAGCTCATTCATTACAGCCTTCATCCGCTCCTCAAACTGGCCGCGATATTTCGTACCGGCCACCAGGGAAGCAAGATCAAGCGTTACTACTCTTTTATTAAAAAGCACCCTGGATACTTTACGCTGCACGATCCGTAAGGCCAGGCCTTCGGCAATCGCAGATTTACCCACACCTGGTTCACCAATTAATATCGGATTGTTCTTTTTACGGCGGGAAAGTATCTGTGATACCCGTTCGATCTCTTTTTCACGTCCAACGATCGGATCCAGTTTACCATCTTCTGCGGCACGGGTTAGGTCGCGTCCAAAATTATCCAGAACCGGAGTTTTTGATTTAATATCTGAAACTTTCTTTGGCTGACTGAAACTCTCTTCTTCACGGAAATCATCATCACCACCTGCTGCAGAACCCGGAGCTTCATCTCTGAAGCCCTCCTTGTTATTCTCTACTTCAGCTTTGAAAATATCGTAGTTTATATTATACTGTTGCAGGATCTGAGAAGCTATATTATCCTCATCTCTCAGAATAGAAAGTAATAAATGCTCAGTACCAATTACATCACTCTTAAAGATCTTTGCTTCAAGATAAGTTATCTTCAAAACTTTTTCAGCCTGTTTTGTTAAGGGAATATTTCCAAGGTTAACAGTTGTACTGGATGTACCCTTTACAGAATCTTCTACAGACTTTCGTAAACGGGCCGTATCAACGCCTGCACCTTTTAAAATTTTTATTGCCATCCCATCTCCTTCCCTTATGAGACCAAGGAGTAAATGCTCTGTACCAATGTAATCATGTCCTAAACGCAAGGCCTCTTCTCGGCTATATGATATCACGTCTTTGACGCGGGGGGAAAATTTCGCTTCCATTATAATACCTCTCTGTATGTTTAATGCCCTAAGCTATTAAATAATTGAATTAATAGACATGTGGCTTTTGTAACAAGTTATCAACAATTAAGCCATTACGATTGAAAAGGTTTTTCGCTATGCAGGCATAATAAAGTTGACATCTGTCTGACTAAAATACGATATTTGTGTGTTCATTCAAATACAATATGTCAGACGAAAAAATAATATTTTCAATGGCCGGTGTAAACAAGATATACCCACCACAGAAACAAGTTTTAAAAAATATTTACCTCTCCTTCTTTTACGGTGCAAAGATCGGTGTTATAGGATTAAACGGTTCAGGTAAGTCATCTGTTTTAAAAATTATTGCAGGAATTGATAAATCTTATCAGGGCGAAGTTGTTTTTGCTCCAGGCTATACGGTGGGCTATTTAGCCCAGGAACCAATTTTAGACACTCAAAAGACAGTCCGTGAGGTAGTTGAAGAAGGTGTTGCAGCAACTACAGCCATCTTAAAAGAATACGAAGAAATAAATGAAAAATTCGGTTTGCCCGAAGTTTATGAGAATGCAGATGAAATGGACCGCCTGCTTGCAAGGCAGGGAGAACTGCAGGACCAGATAGATGCGAGCGGCGCCTGGGAACTCGACAGTAAATTAGAGCGTGCTATGGATGCTCTTCGTTGTCCGGAGCCCGATTCAAAAATTGCCACTTTGTCAGGCGGCGAACGCCGTCGTGTGGCTTTATGTCGCTTATTACTTCAGGAACCCGATGTATTATTACTTGATGAGCCTACCAATCACCTCGATGCCGAAAGTATTGACTGGCTTGAACAGCATCTGAAACAATACAAGGGGACAGTAATTGCAGTAACCCACGACAGGTATTTCCTGGATAATGTAGCTGGATGGATATTAGAGCTCGATCGCGGGGAAGGTATTCCATGGAAAGGAAATTATTCATCATGGCTTGAACAAAAAGGCAAACGGCTTGCATCCGAAGAAAAAACAGAAAGCAAGCGTCAGAAAACGCTTGAGCGGGAACTTGAATGGGTACGGATGTCTCCAAAGGCCCGTCATGCCAAATCAAAGGCCCGTTTATCAAATTATGAGAAATTGGCGTCGGAGGACACGAAAGAACGCGAAGATAAGCTGGAGTTGTTCATTCCTCCCGGCCCGAGGTTAGGTAATATTGTTATCGAAGCACAAAATGTAACTAAGGCATACGGAGATAAAATATTATTTGAAAACTTGAGTTTCTCCCTTCCACCTGCAGGTATCGTAGGTATTATCGGTCCCAATGGAGCTGGAAAAACAACTTTATTCCGGTTAATTACAGGTCAGGAAAAGCCTGATGCCGGCACTTTTAGAGTAGGCGAAACAGTAGTGCTGGGCTACGTCGATCAGATGCATGATGACCTTGACCCTGAAAAATCAGTATGGGAAAACATTACCGATGGCCAGGAAAACATATTGCTCGGAAACCGTCCGGTAAACTCCAGGGCATATGTATCAAAGTTCAATTTTAATGGAGCCGATCAGCAAAAGAAAGTCTCGGTGCTCTCGGGAGGGGAACGAAACAGGGTACACCTGGCCATAACATTAAAGAAAAGTTCCAACGTCCTCCTGCTGGATGAGCCAACGAATGATATTGATGTTAATACTATGAGAGCGCTGGAAGAAGGTCTGGAAAATTTTGGCGGATGCGCGGTGATCATATCTCACGACAGGTGGTTCCTTGACCGAATTTGTACACATATTCTGGCTTTCGAAGGAAATTCGGAGGTTTATTACTTTGAAGGAAATTATTCCGAATATGAAGAAAACAAAAAGAAACGCACCGGCGACCTGACACCACATCGTATCAGATACAAAAAGCTGGCAGGTTAAATCACAAAATCCCAGGTCTGTCAGACAATGTCCTGATAGACCTGATTACTTTTTATATCTTCTTAATCTTCTTAGGGAAGCGAAAAATCTTCTTTCCAGACTGTAGAGCATTCTGCCCTCGTATTTTGTTAAAATTGAAATATTTTTATTGAGGGAATTAATGGGATGATTGATCGATTTACTTACCCTTCTGGGGATATCCTTCACATAATCATCCACAATCTCAATATATTTAAGCCCGCAACGGCTTTTCTGCAGTTGCAAGAGCTCATTTGTTAAACTATTATCCATGTCTATTACAATTGAATAAAGTTTTAACAAACAAATAAGCAGAGAAGTTTGAAAAAATGTTCCCGGGTTAATTGGAATTCATAGGTTTAAGCATATTTGCAACCTGTGTTTTATTTGAGATACAACTTAAGCCAACTTTCACAATTTGACAAAAAAGTGGCCGTATTAGTAAGATTTACCACTTCATGACCTGTATCCTCAATTAAAATAAGTTTTTTATTAACACCCACCTCTCCAAGACGATTTTCAAGGGCCAGGGACTGCTGATAAGGCACCAAAAGATCCAGTTTACCATGAAATATCAGTGTTGGTTTTGAATTGGCCCTGACATAAGTGATTGGACTAGCCTCGGCATAAGCTGCAGGAT
>CAYHRC010000331.1:0-3540 GCA_964358565.1 uncultured Sphingobacterium sp.
ACGGCTATTAAGGATGTATCTCAGGGTAACTTTAAGATGCCTGAAGTTTACCTTCCGATGGTTTGGTGCGATGTGCAAATCCGGCCATCCACATGGACTCTTCAGGAGTAATGATTACACTGGCAACTCCGGCTTTCCAGCCTGCCTGATTCTTACCCTGTGCGGATGAATTTTGAACGGATAGAATGTTTAAGGAAAAAAAAGATAATTAAAACAAGAATTTTTCCATAGGGTGATAAATCAATTTTGCCTGTATTATAAAAAGCAATTTAAAAATTTAATGAATTGAAGGTTCTGCTTACCAATAATTTATGAGCTAACTTCTACATTCCAGGCGCTGAGAATTATTGTTTGTTGGAACTTTACTGAAGTACCTGCTTGTACTTCATAAGGTCTGCTTCTAACTCCTTATATGGAATATCCTGCACATTATAATTCTTATCAATAGCGATGGATGCGGCAATTGCAGCGGATTGCCCAAGCACCATAAATACCGGCTCCATACGGATGGATCCAAAGGCGATATGTGTTGCAGACAAGCAGGCGGGAGCAAACAGATTGTTTACTTCTGATTTTTTAGGAACGATCGATCTGTAACTTATCGGATAAGGACCTGCAACATGTGCTTCCACATTACCTTCATTTTTTACAAAGCCATTCACATCCACATAGCGTTTGATGTTGTGCGAGTCCATACCATAAGCACCCATTCCAACCGGATCTTCAGCCACTACCAGACGTTCGCAATTTTTTTGTGTCATCACATAATCACTGATCATACGCCTTGCTTCCCGGATGTATAATTGCCCCTGCCAGCCGTCTTTACTTTCGTATTCATCTTTGCAGGTACCCCATTTAGATACCACCTCTCTCACTTTTGCAGGAATACGGGGATGATAGGCAAGGGTCCACATTAAACCCTGCTGATATTTCCGGTGGCGTTCAACAATCTTTTCACGCTCTTCATAACCCGCTTCAGGGTAGTCATAATTCTGACCTATAAAATCAGTTGAGAATCCTTTCTGGTTATTGGTATCCGTTTTACGGTTGGGCATGTCAGAATTTATCCAGGGCACCAAAGGGTCTCCATAGTCATACATTTTTTCAACGGGGCCCTCGGCGGCTTCATAGTTTCTTAATAATAGTTCATAGTCCAGCTCTTTATACCCAGCAGGTTTGGCAAATGGTATTCTGTTATCAGGATGATTGGTTAAGGTCATGCGGAAACAATAGGTCTGTATTTTATTGTCCCCTTTTCCATCAATTCCCGGCTTACCCGGAGTAATAAATGGAAGCAAACCGCTTGAGGGATTGCCTTTCTTAATATATGGGTCAACACCCTCAATGAAATTATGGTTATACGTGTTCATTGAAATTGTTTTACGCAGCGTAAGGCCAATTTTGTTTGCCTGAATACCGTTTAATGATTCACCATATTGAGCGTTAGATTCACGGCCAACAGTATAGCTTACCCCGGCGGCTGCCATTAAATCCCCCTCATAGGTAGCATCGATAAACATCTTTCCCTGATAGACCTGACCGCTTTCCATTTGAATGGATGTTATTTTTCCTGAAGCTTTTTTGACTCCGCTTTTGCGGTTTAAACGCTGATTATAGATCAGGCTAATGTTTTTTTCCTTACTTAACATCTCCTTAAAGATCTTCAAAGCCGCCGAAGGTTCAAAGGTCCACATGGCATCTTCATGAGCGGCACTGGTGGTCTGTCCGCCGTCCTTATAGCTTTCCCTTTTTTGCCAGACCCAGTTTTCAGGTTTTTGGTAATAGGCTTTTACCTGTTGATAGAATTCTCGTGATAAACCGCCGATTGCCTGTTTGTTGCCAATATCAGTCTGGCCTAGTCCGCCTGTTGTGAGTCCGCCAATTCTGTTAGTTGGCTCTATTAAAACAACCTTTTTCCCCATTCTCGAGCTTTGAATGGCTGAGCTTATGCCGGTAGAGGTGGCGCCATAGACCACAATGTCGAATTGCTGAGCAGTCTGACTTAAAGCCGTCTGATTCCCCCAACTAATTAGAATTGCAAGCAGAATACCGAATTTCTTAAAGGATTTCGGAGTAAAATTCATCTTATACATAAAATTTGTTTGATCATTATTTTAAACCAACTGAAATAAAACTAAGGAAATATTTGTGGTTTCTGAATAATATGTTTTCGGCACTTTCTTACGTCTGTAACCTGGATGAATGGGAACGACGATTTTACTGCCGCTGTAAGCTTCCCTGTTTCAAGGTGCCATATTGGCTCCTTGAACTATAATATTCTTCAGGGGTTAATTCAAACATAAAATCCTCCGGAAAACGTTCTGCATTTCGTCGTACCTGTCTTTTAAGCTGCTTGGTTTCCACCTCATAAAGTGCTGCCAGATCCTTATCTAACATGACCTTATGACCACGTATATAGTAAATTTGGTTTAATATGATTTCATCAGGTATTACCTGATGGGATACTCGATTACTCATAATATATTATACGTAATATTAATAAATCGCCAAACATATGAGAATAATCTTTTTAAAGTTCTTAATGTATTTAACGGCTGAGTTATTGGCACATTTTCGCTCTGTACGCAGGTAAAACTCATAGTTGGTAATAAAGTCATGATCGATCCTTTTTATGTCCATATCTGACTTCTTAGGTCCTGGTCGTAAACTATCTCCATGGGCAACCCTTAATAGTCTCAAAGGCAGGCTCCTTTGCTATATGTAAATATGTACTTAAACGATTGATTTGTAATATTTTAAAATGCGTATTAAGGAGTATTAGCTTTAGATTATACAATTTCAAGGGACTAAAAAAAAATTGAAATTTATAAATGGGTATCCGAGAGATTATACCTATCATTTAAAGGCACTCTTAGCCAAAAAGGAATTGAATCCTGTGAATGGGGGGCACCTATATTTAAGAATTTAGTCTATTAAACTATTGTATCGACTATCTAGTACTAATAATTAAAAAGGGTGCTAACTTAATAGCACCCCTTTTAGGGTTTGTACAATAGCGACAAAGTACAGATCAAATATAAGGATAACGTTTTGCATTTTAAAAGCTTCAATCTACTGCCTATTGCTTTATTTTAAGCAGAAAACCCATTCTATTTATCATAGAACGGGTTTTTGTCATTTACATGGCGGAGAGGGTGGGATTCGAACCCACGGTACCCTTGCAGGTACACGAACTTTCCAAGCTCGCTCGTTCGGCCACTCTGACACCTCTCCGTAAGGGTTGCAAAAGTATCAAAATTTCATCCTTTACACAAAGTTTATGCAAGAATTTCTGCGCTTTGTGTCTCTTAGTTCTGAAATAATGCCGCATTTTCAATATGTTTGCACCATTGATCACAATAAATAAAAGCTTTCAGAATTAATGCTGAGTCTCGACGAGATCAAACAACCCATCGCCGGAGAACTGGATGCTTTTGAACAAAAGTTCAAGGCCTCGATGCAAAGCTCGGTTCCGCTTCTTGACCGGATTACACATTATATTGTAAAACGAAAAGGGAAGCAGATCCGTCCGATGTTTGT
>CAYHRC010000332.1:0-3540 GCA_964358565.1 uncultured Sphingobacterium sp.
GTAGTGTGATCCAGAACTGTTCCCTTAATTTCTCTTAGATTTTGTGCCTTTAGCCGGGATGGATTTAGAAAAATCAGAGTTAGAATCAAAATACCCAGATAGGGCCAAATAATCCATTTATTTTTTTTGCTTTTCATTTGTTGTAGTTTTTGGGTTTAGTTGATTTTTCATTAAATTTAATTTTTAACAGATTTATTAGATAGTAAAACAGTTCACATAGGCGCAATCTCCCCACTTTTTGTTTTAGCAAATTAGTGATAAATCAAATCCAACATTCCAAATTGAGGAATAAAAGAGCGATAACGTTATCGAGAGCGTTATCGAAAATCAGAATTGATATCCAGAGGATTATGGTCAAGCCAGCAATCGGCAATGGATGGCGAATCTATTATCCACTTGAGGGTTTATAACCTAATTGGCTTTGTTTGCCAACCCAAGAGAATGGAATTCATCTTTTGCTTTGTAAAATTCTGTCAGAGCTGAAACGAGATTCACCTGCCCTTTCTTTTGGAGAGTGCCAGACTGAATTTATAATGGTAAATCTGTCAGCGCTGACAGGGTTAAAACCCTGTCAGCGTTCTGCAAACCTTACCTGTTACTTATTGTTAGTATGATATTCAGTTTCAATTCCTGAGTATCAATTGTAATGTTCGGCTGTACAGTCAAAAAACCCTCTGATAAAGACGACCCTTGAATGTCGCTGCAAAAGGGCATTGATTGCATTTTCCTTAACTCCGGTGCAGGCATAGCGGATATTTATCTGTTTTCGATGGAAGGAATGCAGAATAGCAGAACTGCCCTTTAATTAAAATGAAAAATAAATAACAGCCATGAACAACTTCATAATACCCTTTGCTGAAATAGGAATAAAAGATGTTCCACTGGTAGGAGGTAAAAATGCTTCTTTAGGTGAAATGTACACGAACTTAAGTCGTCTGGACATTAATATTCCAGATGGTTTTGCCACCACGGCTAATGCATACTGGGAGTTTCTAAACAGTAACCATCTCAAAGAGCCCATTACTGCTATTTTGGCTTCTCTGGACACCCGGAGTTTTTCTAATCTGCATCATGTGGGCAGCGAATGCCGGAAGCTCATGATGAGCGGTAAACTACCTGAGCTGCTTAAAAACGAGCTTATTGAATCATACAGTAAACTCAAACAAACTTATACCGCTGACTTTTCACTTGCTGTACGCAGCAGCGCGACAGCCGAAGATTTACCTAATGCAAGCTTTGCAGGTCAGCAGGAAACATTTTTAAATGTTAAGGGAGAAGAGAATCTTTTGTTAGCCTGTCATCGTTGTTTTACTTCATTGTTTACAGACAGAGCTATAAAATACCGAAGCGATAACGGCTTTGATCACATGAAGGTTGCCTTATCAATTGGCGTACAATTGATGGTACGTTCTGACCTGGCAAGTTCGGGCGTTATGTTTACAATGGAACCAGATTCAGGATTTGAAGATGTGGTGTTTATTTCCGGTGCCTGGGGGCTCGGGGAAAATGTGGTACAGGGCACAGTCAATGCAGATGAATTCATGGTGTTCAAGCCCTTATTAGGACACGTGCAGCGCTCCGTGATTTCAAAAAAATTAGGAAGCAAGGAAAAAATGATGATCTACCTGGACAGCAACACACAGGTACTGGCCAGGCCAGAAGACGCAATAAAAAATATTCCTACACCTGATAATTTAAAAGATCATTTCGTCTTGAATGATGCAGAACTTACACTGCTAGCTGTCTGGGGAGGAATTATACAAAATCATTATGGCAGGCACATGGATATTGAATGGGCGAAAGATGGCAATAGCGGAAAACTATTTATTGTCCAGGCAAGACCTGAAACAGTGCATAGTAATAAGCTGAATAAAGAATTTTTTCAGGAGTACAAGATTAAGGGCAAAGCGGATCCGATATGTTCAGGAATAGGCCTGGGCCATCGCATTATAAGCGGTAATGCCAGGATACTAAAATCTGCCGCAGAAATTGATCAGTTACAGGAAGGTGAAATCCTGGTGACAGAAAGAACAGACCCCGATTGGGATCCGGTAATGAAAAAAGCATCGGCAATTATTACTGAACAGGGTGGCCGCACTTCGCACGCAGCCATTGTAGCCCGGGAGCTGGGTGCTGTCGCTATTGTTGGAACAGGTAATGCAACAAGTGCCATTCGCAACGGGCAAATCATAACTGTATCAACAGCAGAGGGAGATACCGGTTATATTTATGATGGAAGGTTGGAATGGGAAGTACAAGAAACGGATTTAAGTCTTCTCAAAAAAACGAAAACAAAGCCTATGCTGATTCTCGGCCATCCGGATAAAGCCTTTATCTATTCCTATCTGCCAAATGAGGGCGTAGGACTGATGCGAATGGAGTTCATCATCAGCAATACTATCAGCGTTCATCCAATGGCACTGAAGCATTTTGAAAAGATCACGGACGATAAATTGAAAGCCAGGATTGAGTGGCTTACCCGGAGTTATCCGGATAAAACCCAATACTTTGTTGAACGTCTTGCGGAATCCACAGCCATTATTTCCGACGCCTTTTATACAAAAGATGTGATTGTACGTATGAGTGACTTTAAATCAAATGAATATGCAAATCTTTTAGGTGGCAACTTATTTGAGCCCAATGAAGAAAATCCGATGATCGGCCTCAGAGGCGCTTCACGTTATTATAATCCGCTTTACCAGGAAGCTTTTGAGCTGGAATGCAAAGCGATGAAGGTAGTTCGGGAAGAAATGGGCTTTACCAATGTGAAACTCATGGTGCCCTTCTGCCGCACTCCTGGCGAAGCTGACAAGGTGCTGGAAGTAATGAAAGGCTATGGATTGGAACGAAAGATAAATACACTGGAGATCTATGTCATGATTGAAATACCAAGTAATGCCCTGCTCGCCAGTGAGTTTGCAAAACGCTTTGATGGTTTCTCCATTGGTTCAAATGATTTAACCCAGCTCACCTTAGGAGCTGACAGAGATTCCCAACTGTTGGGGGACATTTTTAGTCCGTTCGATCCGGCAGTAATGCAATTAATTGAAATCACATTGAAAAAGGCTAAAGAAGCCGGCATCAAATGTGGCTTGTGCGGACAAGCTCCGAGTGATTATCCCGAATATGCAAATTTCCTGGTTGAAAATGGTATTGACAGCATATCATTTAATCCTGACGCCCTGATCAAAGGAATTGAAAACATTGCTGAAGCAGAAGCACTGATCCTTAAAAAAAAATCAGATGAATGAGATCAGCAACATTTTCAATTCGGCCAGCAAATAGCCGGGGCTTGAATGTGGTTATAAGAGCCTTAGAAATTGCAACGAAACCTGCATGAGCCTGCCTACCGCAGGCAGGCTTACCGCTCACCTGCCTACCGCAGCTACCCTGTACACATATCTTTTTGTAAATTATCCCCTGAGTAATGTGATTTAAACTATCATGTCTATTTGATCTTTTCTGTCCTTGCGAACCTGCCTACCGCAGCTACCATTTGGACACATCTTTAGGTTACCAGAGCAGCTAATTTCCATCCCT
>CAYHRC010000333.1:0-3497 GCA_964358565.1 uncultured Sphingobacterium sp.
CAGCTTTCTATGGATCCAGCCCTGTATCCACGTGTAATGCCCGTGCAGTATGGGGCTTTTGATTGTTTGGCAACATCACCTGCATTACCTCCGCCTTATATGTCCCGTACGTACGGGATACGTGAGCCTCCATATTTGCCGCCAGCTTTCTTCAGATTCGCAGTCACCCGCATCCGGATAATTATCGGAACTCTTGGCTAACCCTTCCTACTACAAAGCGGGTTTTCGGGACTTCCACCCTATTGCCAATCGCCATGCCCGGCGCACCAAAGGATAAAATAAATAGTATCCACCACCCTACTCAAACCAGCAATTTCCTGTCGGTGTCCGGACAGAGCATCTACAAGACTTCCTGCAAACTTAATTCAGCTTTTGAGCAATCAGAGCAACCGGAATGCTGTTTGCCAGTTTCACAATATCATCAGTGTAATTTTCTGTTCTCAGAGTGATCAATGTAGATGCTAAAGGGATCTGGATATCGTAAGAGACTTTCCCGGTACCAGAATCTTTTTGAATCAGGGCCTTATATCCGTCAATTTTTATGACCTTTCTGTCTCCATTGGAGCCGGTTCCTATAAAAGGAATAGATAAAATGGCATTTATTGACCCAATTAAAGGAGAATTACTTATAATTTCCATGGTAGCGGTAACATCTCCGGTCTGATAAGCCCGGTGAATAACTGCTCCGGCAAAACCTGATCCGCTGTTTACCTGGTCATCTGCTACTTTTGCGTTTAAATTTCCTAATGTGGAGGGCAAGATCTTTAATGTTTCTTTTCCGCTAATGAGATCAAGCTCCTGCAGCACTTGCTGCATCGCAAAGCGGGAGCTTTCCAGATTTCCTGAGCTATAGGCCTGGCGGGCAGCCTCAATATTATTATTGAAGTCCTGGGCATTTACTGTGCAAACCAATGCAAGGCCAATGAGTGTTAATGTTATTGTTTTCATTTCCTTAAAATTATTTTTCACCCAATGTCTTTTTAATCTCTTCTATCTTAAATTCATTTACCGCTGTCATCATTTCCTGTTCTGTTGCGAAGTTTACCCCCTCAAAGGCTAACAATGACGATTGCCCCAAAGGGATACTTACCTGATATCCACGATCAGCATCATATTCGATAATCGCTTTATTTCCCTGCACCATGATCTGTTTCCATTTCTGCTGTCCTCCGGTACTTTGGCCATAGGAACCGCTTACAAGAAATTGATTCATAGCAGACAGCAGCGAATTATTTGCGATGGTAAATTTAAATTGCTTATTGTCAGCGAGATAAGATCTGGTAATATTCAAGCCTGCCCATCCCCATCCGGAGCTGGTAACCTGATCCTGATCTGCTTGCTTAGGTAAGCCTGCTACCGTTTCCGGTAAAGATTTCAACAGCTGACTGCCAATTTCCATTTCAACACCTAAAATGGCTTGCTTGATGGCATATCGTGCTGCACCATAATTTTCTCCTTTAAATGCAGTTTCGGCACTGGCCAGGTTTTCTTTAACATCGGGCGGGGTGGTAACCAGTCCGGCGCCTCCCGTGTTTCTTATACGATTTTTGCCCGTTGTTCCCTTATTTTCTGTGTTTTTACCACTGGTATCGTCAATAACCTGATCGGTCTTTTGCTCGATCTTTTTGTCGACAACTCTCTCTGCTGCATTTGCCGCTTTTTCCTTTAGCTTCTTTAAAACCTGAGCATTTGCAGAAGCCTGAAATATCAGTAAGATACCCAGGCTTATCATTACATTTTTCATAACATGTTTATTTATAGGTATATAAATTTACCCATTTTTTCACATATCTGAAATTCTATAAATTTATTAAAAAGTTACCTAGATAGCTCGTAATAAGCCAATTAGGAAGTATCTGTGATTAAATATGCCTAAACCTAAAGCCACATTCCATAGCAAATATTGGAGTTACAGTTATAGATGCTAAGGGATTTTGTATATTTCGTTGGTGGTATTGTTGCCGGCGGCTCTTCTCCGGCAAATGATGAAAATTTTGCAAAAAGGCTTTAGACTCGTTATTTAAGCGACTTTACTCGAATACTCCTTTTTATAGCCTGGTTATTTATTATCTGATAATTGAATTGAATGAAAGTATTACTCAACAAGTTTTTAATCTCTTTTTTTATTTTGGGTTCCATTGCAAGTAATGCATTTGCTTTTTCTCCCGGAAAACCGACAGTGCAAGGCAAAGTATTAGATTCTTTAACTTCTGCCCCCTTGGGTTATGCAAGTGTCCGCATTTTTAATAATCAGGATAAAAAATTGGTTAATGGTAGTGTAACTGCAGAATCAGGAGAATTCTTCATTGCCCTGGCTGTCGGAACATACTATGCGGAAGTAGAATTTATGGGTTACAAAAAGTATAAAACACAAGCATTTACTCTTACTAATGAGAAACCAGCCTTTGACCTTGGTGCTATAAGATTAACAACTTCTTCGAACACTCTGAACGAAGTAGTTGTGCAGGCAGAAAAAAGTTCGATGCAATTATCTTTAGACAAAAAAATATTTAATGTAGGGAAAGATTTGGCTAATGCTGGCGGTTCTGCTTCAGATATTTTAACAAATATCCCATCAGTATCTGTTGACCCTGACGGGACTGTAAAACTAAGGGGAAATGGTAACGTGCGAATTTTAATTGACGGAAAGCCATCAGGCCTTGTGAGTATTAAAGGAGGAAGCGGTTTACAACAGTTACAGGCAAGTATGGTTGAACGGGTAGAAATTATTACCAATCCATCTGCCCGATATGAAGCAGAAGGTATGGCTGGAATTATTAATATTGTTCTTAAAAAAGACAATAAGCAAGGTTTTAATGGTTCTGTTGAATTGGTTACAGGTAACCCTGCTAACTTAGGCGCTGCAGCAAATTTTAATTACAGGCATAAGAAAATCAACTTCTTTGTTAATTATGGCCTTGCTTACCGAATACAACCAGGTAAAGGTTCATTGTATCAGGAAGTATATGGTATAGATACCACCTTCATTTTAAAGCAAAATAATAAAAGTCATCAAACAGGATTTAATAATAATATCCGTGGCGGATTGGATTATTATTTTTCTGAAAATAGTGTTCTTACTGGTTCCTATTTATACCATCGGAGTGAGGGAAACAGGATTACAGACATTACCTATCAGGATTACCTGTTCAATACATCTAACCCAACAGACATCATCAAGAGGAAACAGGATGAAGATGAAACCGAACCAAATTCAGAGTATTCTCTAAACTACAAAAGATCTTTTGCCCAAAAAGGCCATGAATTGATTGCCGAAGTTAAATATCTCGATTATTGGGAAAATTCTGACCAGCTGTTCACGCAGAATTATTATAGCCCCGGTGGAATTGAAGACCCTTCTAAAAGTGTGCTCCAAAATTCATTAAATGATGAGTTTGAAAAGCAATGGTTGTTTCAATTAGATTATGTAAAACCGATAGGTAAAGAAGGGAAATTTGAAACCGATTGTGAGGAGGCCATGCGCCTCTTCACAGAAC
>CAYHRC010000334.1:0-3461 GCA_964358565.1 uncultured Sphingobacterium sp.
CGCATAATTAATAAATGAATAAAGGTTTTAATAAAAATTCAGGCTGGAAGTCCCTACTTTGCATTATCAATCGCACTGCAATAGTTAAAGGCTACTATATCTAAATACTCGCCTATTTTATCATCACTGATGCCTACTCCATTTCTCCCCGGATTAATAGTGCGGCGCTTATTAATCTTGTAGAAACCAGCATTTTTGTATGGCTGATCATGTTAAATTAAAAAAGTTAACCTTTTTTCCAGGCAATCAAAATTAGGGGCTGAAAAACCCGCACTGATTCAAAACTAGCTTCCTATTCTCCGAAGATCACGCTTGCGAAGCCAACCCTTCATAACATCTCCGTTATTATTAAAGAACGTGACATAGATAAACCCATTTTTGTCCTCAATAGCGGTAAGTTCTGCATTATTCCAATTGGCCAGAAAATTATTTGTGCGGGAACCTTCATCAGGTTTTTCATAAAAGTATGCTCTTTGGGCAGAGAGTGTATATTTTCTTGACCTTTCACTTTGAACGCTCTGACCTTCATTGCTGGTCTGCTCCGGCACAGGATTTGTTTCATCAACCACATCTGTTTGAATCCTTTCATTATCCGATGGCCTGAGTGAAGCGGTATCTTTATCACTTTCCAGGACAGAATCAATCAAAGATGTAATTTCAGCATTATGATTATCCTTCACTCTAGCCACAGGCTTTGTGGTATCCCGGGCAGATGTATCAATCGTTGCGCTGTCTGTGCCAGTTGTGAGTACCTGTGAAGGTTCAGTTTCAGTACTGAATTGAGAATAAACAATAAAACCCATAAGTCCGAAGATCAATAATAATATAAGAGCTAACCATGGTTTAGATATTCTTACGCCATTATTTTCTGGTATAGTACCGGCAGCAGATGAGACATCTACCTGATGTAGTTCCCGCTCCTGGTATTGCAGCAATTGCATTTTTAACTCTTCATTCTCACTCGCAAGCAGTTGATTTCTGCTCACCAATGTCTCACTGCTGCCAAGATCAGTTGCATGACTATTGATTATTGCGTCATGAAGCTCAACACCATTAAAAAACCGCAAAGACGATTGTTTTTCCAAACATTTTGACAAAATGGTAAGCAGCCATTCCGGCACTCTCATTTCCAACTCCCGTTTAGTCTTATCCCAGTCTTTTGGCAAATGTTGCCGGCGCATGGTCATAACATCCGGGACCGGACTCTCCATGTGAGATACCATTACCTTATTCCGGGCTGTTTCGCCTTTGTCATTCAAAGGAAATGGAACTGTTCCGGCAAGCAATTCATATAAAATAATTCCGAAGCTGTATACAACACTCTGGAATAACATCTCACCTTCATTTTGTTCGGGAGCCATAAATTCAATAGCCCCGGCATGCCTTAAACTTGTCCGGCGTTGCTCATCCGACATGATAGCAAGCCCAAAATCCAGCAATACATAATTGCCCGTATAAATATTGAATTTTACATTATTACTTTTGATATCGCCATGCTTAACTCCCACCTTATGGCAGTGAGCAAGTGCATTACTCAACTGATCAGCGACTTTAATTACTTCAGGGATGCTAAAGCCCGGATCATTAGGAGATTGCAGCAACTCTTCCAGATCTGGTCCTTCAATAAATTCCATCTCGATGAAGGGAAATGAACCACTTTCAGTAAGGCCTGAGCTTAATATCTTGACTACATTTGGATTAGGGACCTCATTTACTTTCTTTAACTTTTCAACTTCATTGATATAGTCACGATAGTTCTTATCATTCTTGTCTTCTGTATGGATTGGGGTCGGAAGAAGTTTTACAGCGCTGGTGATCTCACCTATCCGCCTTCCTTTATATACTGATCCCTGTCCGCCGGTGCGTAATGCACCCATGTTTTCCAATCCTTTTGTTATCGTGAATATCTTACCCATTATAATTTATTAGGCTTCGCCAGGTAAATAACTAAATGCAATTACGGCAGATTCGCCAAGAATGACCTGATCACCGTCTCTTAAAACATGACCTATTTGTGTAGAATTGAGTTTTATTGGAGTTTCATTATCAATTGATTTGATCTTGATCTTATTTTGCGGAGGTACACCGCCCTCATCTGCAAAGATCATAAAACATCCTGTATCTGTCATCCAGGATATGTGCGCATGTTGTCTGCTAACGTATTTGTTAGCCTCATTGTTGCGATCACCCGGAAAAGCAATTGTATTTATCCTGAAAAACCCATCAGCGCCCTGAGCATTCTTTTCTCTGCCTATATTTATTTTCTCCTTGCAGGATACGATCGTATATTCAGTCTGTTCTGCCTCACCATTCAAAACTCTTATGCAGGCCCTGGCTGATTTTTGAATTAAATGCTGACGTGTTTTTATAAATAAGGATACATCCAGATCAGGAACTTTCCTGGCTCCGGCAGGTAAAGTGTCTGCAAAACTTATCTCGAGTGTCCAGTTCTCAGGCAGATCAATAGCAAAATCATCTGCAATCTTTTGAATTTCTTCCTTTAATTTCTCTTGTTCATCATAATATATAGCCGATTCATAGATATGTCGTTCTTCATCATTAGCAGAAACAAACAGATGCAGACCTTTAATATTTCTTCCTTCACCTCCTTCTGCTTTCTGAAGTTCTTCTTTTATAAAACGGATCAGCGCCTCACGAAAGCCTTTTACATCCTGCGGGCTTTCCTGATTATTACTAAATATTTTAAACATTTCAATTTTTTTTATACCGGTTATACTTCAATAAATAGTCCAATCTTAAACTTTAATAAATAATCTTTACTCCTGTGTAATTACTGCATTCTCCGGCGGTGTTAATGGGCTTAAATGTACTGGCTTAGGGAGCATATTTTTAATGTAATTAGCTTTAAGTAAATACGGGATAACATGTTGTCCTGCAAGCTTGACGGCATCACTGGAGCCTTTGGTTGATTCTACCCTGATACATACAACCACATTCCCGGAACCTGATGCCTTGGTTGCAAAAAATACATACCAGCCATCATTTATCCGCTCTCCCTTCCAAACTCTCTCAGGAGTTCCGGTTTTACCCCCAACGGAAATTCCAAGGACAGGCAGCTTTCCTGCACTCTGCCTGATCATATATCCTTTCAATAAACCTGCATATTTAGGATCATTTGCCAATTGAGTACCCGATTTGACAGGCATCTCCATATCACTTATTTTCAGAACATACCTGTTGTCAGTAAGAGTTCCGTGATTTGAAACACCTGAAACAAGCCGGGCTACAGCAGCGGGTGTGGCAATAAGTTCTCCCTGCCCCCAGGCCATTCCGGAAATTCCTTTGGCACGTGTGCGTCTTATATTTCCCGGATCATAACGCGGACGGGTATTAAATTCTGTTTTACGCCATAATTCCCGCCACTTTTCTTCCTGAACACTGTTGTAGCCTTGCTTTGAATAAAAGTATCCGCCTACTCCTCTTAAAAACATACCCGTCTT
>CAYHRC010000335.1:0-3454 GCA_964358565.1 uncultured Sphingobacterium sp.
AAATTTTGGATAGTGCAGGATTTTCAGAGCGGGCTTTCAGCGAGTCAAGATCCGATAGTGAAAATGGCAGCTGAGAGTTTATACTTTGCGGATGCGAGAGGTAATCATTCCAGGAATTAAATGATTCGTCGAAGTTTTTTGCCCATATGTATCCATCCGAAATAAGATCCGGAGAGCTTGTTCTCTGATTAAGTGAATAATTGGAACTGTAATTAACCTGGATCTTATCTGTCTTCGGCTTTTTTGTAGTAATCAGAACAACTCCAAAAGCCCCCCGGGCTCCATAAATAGCAGCGGATGAGGCATCCTTTAGCACTGAGACACTTTCAATATCATTGGGGTTTAAGGTATTTGGATCTCCGGGCACTCCGTCAACCAAAACCAGGGCGCTGCCTCCCGAACCAATAGAAGTGACTCCCCGAATGTTATACGTAGCACCACGTGTAGGTTTTCCATCCGTCATTTTTATGTTAAGATTAGGAATTGCCCCCTGCAAACCCCTTGTTATATTTGTCATTGGACGGCTTTCAAAATACTTGCTCCCTACCTGATCAACAGCACCAGTCAAATTCGCTTTCTTTTGTGTGCCATAACCAACAACAACAACTTCATTGAGCGATTTAGCATCCGTTTTCATCAGAACACGTAATAAGTTCTGATCCCGGATTAAAGCTTCCACCGGCTCAAATCCAATGAAGCGGAATAAAAGTGTCTGGCCATTTTTAGCCTGAATGCTAAAATGACCATCGTTGTCAGTAGTCGTTCCTGTAGTACTACCTTTGATCAACACGCTTACCCCGGGCAAAGGAATCTGTTCCTCATCAGTAACTATTCCCGAAATTACACCCTGAGCAATCCCATGGTTTGAAAATATCAGCACAAACAGGATCGCTGTAAGTGAAGATTTGAATAAAGTGGAAAAAACATTCATTTTTTTAAAATTCTATTGGGTTTATTTAAATGATCATTAACTGCCGCAATAGTATAGCCCCATTATTATCAATGAGTGTTAAATTGATTATCGTTTCGTTAAAGAAATACTATACTTAGGTTAAGTATTAAGATTTAGATAATATGAGATAATCGAAAAAAGCAGGATAAACCTGGTATGCAGAGGCAGGTATAGAGGGATTTTTCTAAATCATCTTTAAAACTTAATATCTTCTTAACCATTAGCATAACTTAGTTTGTTTCCTTTAAAAAAAACTAAATGTCAAAACGGGACGTTGACCTGCTGATCATATCCGATATTCATCTTGGTACCTATGGGTGCCATGCCAGAGAACTTCTTTCCTATTTAAAAAGTATCAAGCCAAAAAAGATCGTTCTGAACGGAGATATTATAGATATCTGGCAGTTCAGTAAATCCTACTGGCCAGAATCTCATATGAAAGTATTGCGCCGGATAATGAAATTTATCACGGAGGGCGTTCCGGTTTATTATCTCACTGGAAATCATGATGAAATGCTGCGCAAATTCGCAGATCTTAAAATTGGAAGCTTCCGGCTATTGAATAAAGTAGTACTTAACCTGGATGGCAAAAAAGCCTGGATCTTTCATGGAGACGTTTTTGATATTACTATGCAAAATTCCAAATGGCTGGCCAAACTTGGGGCAGTGGGCTATGATACGCTGATCCTGATTAATAGCTTTGTTAACTGGTGCCTCACTTCAGCCGGGCGGGAAAAAATGAGTTTTTCAAAAAGAATAAAATCCAGTTTCAAGGACGCAGTAAAATTTATAAATGATTTTGAAAATACAGCTGCTGACCTGGCAATAGATAAAGGGTACACCTATGTAATTTGCGGACATATACATCAACCAGAAATGCGCGAGATCCGTACGGATAAAGGAATGGTAACGTATCTTAACTCAGGAGACTGGGTTGAAAGCCTCACTGCTTTGGAATATCACAAGGGTAAATGGAGTATTTATCGTTATGAAAATGAAATCCTGAACGACCTGGATAGTGATGATTTACTGGATACACAGGATCTGGAAGCTATGCTGAATATTAAAACACTCTTAGGTCAGTTCAAAAGCAATGCTGTTTAAAATTATTCAGGAACCGGGCATACCAGTATCCTGACGATTTAACTATACGTTGCTGCGTATCAAAATCAACATAGATTAATCCGAAACGGGGGTGGTATCCCTCTGCCCATTCAAAATTATCAGTAAGTGTCCAGACAAAATACCCTTCCACATTAAAACCTTCATTTTTGGCTCTTAAAACCTGCTTCAGGTTCTCCCGGATATAATTAATACGTTCCTGGTCTCTGATCTCTCCATTAATCAGTTTATCAGGAAAAGCAGCGCCATTTTCCGTTATATAGATTTTCTTAATCTGAGAATAGGAATTATATTTTTTAATCATATAATAAATAGATTCCGGAAAAACTTCCCATCCCATGGAGGTGATTGGAACCTTTCTGTCCTTTGCTTTTACAAGGGAAGCCTTTATATACGGTGTAAATAAAGAATGCTTAACAAGTTCTCGGGTATAATTTTGTATGCCTATAAAATCGAAATCGAAAGATAACCTGTCTTCATCGCCCGGATAGAAATATTTCTGAAGCTTCTTCAAAATCGGGAGGTCCTTGTCCGGGTATCCCATTCCCAGAATTGGTTCTATAAACATACGGTTAAGCAGGGCGTCCATCCTCATGGCGGCAGCAATATCTTTCAAACTGTTTGTATAAGGTTCAATGTATGAACAGGAAAAGGTTGTTCCAATGTTTGGATCGGGCAGCATTTCTCTGAGAATATGCCCTCCTGCACTCATACTTAATACACTATGATGAACTGCAGGCAAAAAGTTTTTTAAACCGGTCCTTCCCGGTGCATGGAAACCTAAAAAATATCCTGCTCCCGTAAACACCATTGGCTCATTCATTACGATCCAGTTTTTTATGCGGTCAACAAAGTGTTTGGCACATACTTCAGTATAATCGCCGAACCATGAAATTATTTCACGGTTGGTCCAACCACCTTTTAGTTCAAGATCATGGGGCAAATCCCAGTGATATATCGTTAACCAGGGATCTATTTCATTTTGCAGGCAGGTATCAATAATTCTGTTGTAAAAGTCAATGCCATTTTGATTTACCGGCCCTCTGCCGGAAGGCATTATCCTTGGCCATGAAACCGATAATCGCAGGTTCGGAATATTAAGCTTTTTTACAAGTGATATATCTTCCGGATAGCGGTTATAAAAATCACATGCTATTTTACCATTGTGTCCATTCAGAATTTTGCCTTTCTTCTCTGAAAACACATCCCATACAGATTTACCTTTCCCCACTGCATCATGCCCGCCTTCAGTCTGGAAAGCTGCAGTTGAAACTCCCCATTTAAAATCTTTGCCAAACAGAGAGCGTCGTAATTCTTCGGGTGCGTCGTATTCCATCTATACCCTGAACTACAAAAACCCAGCCTCATGGCCATCAAAAG
>CAYHRC010000336.1:0-3453 GCA_964358565.1 uncultured Sphingobacterium sp.
CCAAAAGAATGCTCAATTATTCTCTACCTATTGTGTTTCCTGTCATCAGAACGATGGTAAAGGCGATGGCAGTCGTTTTCCTCCTCTAGGGGGAAGTGAATGGGTAACCGGGGATAAAAAAAGATTAATCAACATGGTATTAAATGGATTAAGCGGAGAAATAATGGTAAGCGGAAAACCATACAACGAGGTAATGCCTGCGCATAATTTCTTAAAAGATGAAGAAGTAGCTAACATTTTAACCTATATCCGTCAAAATTTCGGCAATAATGCTAGCGCAGTAACTATAGAAGAAGTAAAGACATTCAGAAGCACCTCAAATTAGTAAAAACCGGAATGAACTACATTTTTTTATACCAAAATAGCATGTAACATGATTACTACCTATATTAGACTTAAATGTTTTCGCAAGTCCTTAATTTAGGTCATTCTTTAATGGGGGGAATACAATTGCGCATAATTCAATATAACTTAAACTAAATAATTAGATGAAACGTAGAGACGTTATTAAAGGTCTGACAATGCTGCCATTAGCCGGCGGGATTATTGGAAGTGCTCAGGCTGCGATGGCTGCCCCGGCCAATGGTGAAGGTTCCGGTCTGCTTGGCATGCTTGGCGGAGAGAAAGTTGCCGCTGGACCATTGAGATTCGGACCAGAGGTGTATCAATCACTTGGTGTAGAACCCGTAATCAATTGCCGTGGTACATTTACAATTATTGGTGCATCTACTTTAGTTCCAGAGGCTAAAGAAGCCATGTATAACGCACAATCAAACTATGTTCAGCTTGATGAGCTGGCAATGGGTGTTGGAAAAAGGCTTGCTGAATTATCAGGAGCTGAGTGGGGAGTTGTTTCTTCAGGTTGTGCCGGAGGAATTAAGATCACAACTATAGCCAGCGTAACCGGTGGTAACCCTGAAAAACTGGTTCGTTTACCTGATATAACGGGAATGGATAAAGATGAAGTGATTATCCCGCGCAGATCGAGGAATGTGTATGACCATGCAGTTCGAAATGTAGGTGTAAAAGTGATCACCGTGGATACTCAGGAGGAACTGGAAGCTGCGATGAATCCGCGGACAGCCATGATCTATATGATGCCAACCAAACCCGGAGATACCGGACCACTTTCTGTACAGGCGATCTCTAAAGCTGCCAAGCCAAAAGGTATTCCCGTTTTCGTTGATGCTGCGGCAGAGGCTCTGACATTAAATCCAAACGTACACCTTGCTGATGGTGCAACTGTAGTTGCATACAGCGGGGGAAAGGCAATCCGTGGCCCTCAGAGTGCCGGTTTATTATTAGGCGATAAGAAGCTGCTTATGGCAGCATGGCAATCTGGTGCTCCGCATCATGGCCCTGGTCGTGATAATAAAGTTGGTAAAGAAGAGCAGATCGGTATGCTTGCAGCTGTTGAAGCGTGGACTAAACGCAATCACGCACAGGAGGAAATAACCTGGACAGGCTATCTGGAGACGATCGCAAAACGCGTTGCACCAATTAGCGGAGTTACTACAAGTATCCGTCAGCCGGTTGGCCTGGATAACCGTACGCCAAACCTGACGATATCATGGGATCCTGCTAAGTTTAACGCAACAGGACAGGATGTTGCAACCTATCTTTCAACAACCAAGCCTCGTATCGCACTTAGTTCAGGCGGAGGCGGTCGTGGTGCAGGAGCTGCTGCCAATTTAACCTCAATTACAGTAGCAGCATGGATGATGCAGCCGGGAGATGATAAGATCGTAGCCAACCGTATCCACGATGCGCTGACTATGAAACGCCCTGCTATCGCTGAAATGAAAGCTCCGGCGGCAGATATTAAAGGACGCTGGGATGTAACGGTCCAATACTTCAACGAAAAGAGTGATCATAAATTCATTATTGAACAACAGGATGGAAACTGGCTGAAAGGCACACATCAGGGAACATTCACCGCGAATGAATTAGAGGGTACCATTGAAGGAAATGAAGTGAAATTCAGAAGCGCCTCCAAAATGCTAGCTGATAACGTATCTTTTACATTCTCAGGAACTGTTAATGGAGATACGATGTCAGGTAATATCCATAACGGCGAATATCTGACCTCAACATTTACTGCGAAAAAATTTACCTATCCAACTAATCGTCAAAAGATCGTTGTTCCGGTAGGTCCTCCGCTTTCAAGTTAAATCATAAGAATCCCAATAAAAAAGAGGCTGTATCATAAATCATGATCAGCCTCTTTTTTATGTTTACAGCCTTAAACTCTTAAAACAATGTCTTTAAGTTTATTATAAAGTTCTGTAGCATTAAAGGGCTTAAGAATAAAACCATCCATACCAGCCTTTGTGATCTGTTCAAACAAATTAGTAGATACAGAGGCCGTAAAAGCAATGAT
Source organism: uncultured Sphingobacterium sp. (assembly GCA_964358565.1). Classification (GTDB taxonomy): domain Bacteria; phylum Bacteroidota; class Bacteroidia; order Sphingobacteriales; family Sphingobacteriaceae; genus Daejeonella. The sequence goes on from CAYHRC010000336.1 coordinate 2,381, forward strand.
TGGAATACCTGATCTTGAAGGATCAGACATCCCCCGAATTATTTTTGTTGCTTCATAACCATCCATAATGGGCATATGGATATCCATTAATATGACATCATAGAGCCCTGCGGATACTTTTTCTATAACCTCTTGCCCATTCCTTGAAAAATCCGGTTCATTATTCCATTTTGAAAATATTTTTTTTAGCAAAACCTTATTCATTGAGTTATCATCAGCTATTAAAATTTTCAAACCTGAAAGATCGTAAACATGGTCTTCATCTGATAAAAGTAAATGCCCGTTATGCGTACTTTGCTTAAATGATATATTAAAAAAGAAATTTGAGCCCACACCCGGAGTACTTTCCAGGTTTATTTGACTATTGAATAAAATCAACAGCCGTTTTACAATTGCCAGGCCAAGCCCGGTCCCTCCAAAATTTCTTGTGGTGCTTGTAGATGCCTGGGTAAAAGGCTGAAAGATTGCTTCTTTTTCATTCTCATAAATCCCTATGCCTGTATCTTTAACCGAGAACCGGATATATATATTTTCTGCGTCAATACTGGTCCTTTTTAAACTTATACAAACACTCCCGGTCGAAGTAAATTTGATAGCATTACCTGCCAGGTTATAAATTATCTGGCTGATGCGGGTTGGATCAGTCATAATTACTTTATTCTTTATCGATTCATCAATATCCAGTATCAGATCAAGTCCTTTATCCTTTGCCTGAATGCGCATTCCGGCACATATCTCATTCATCAATGAATATAAATTAACGCTGAGGGATTCCAGGCTTAACTTTTCAGAACCTAACTTATTATAATCCAGGATATCATTGATAAGTGAATGAAGATTAACAGCAGAAAAATTTAATATTTTAAGGTTTTCCTCCTGTTCTCTATTATTGGGCTGATCAAGTAATAACTCAGACATGCCAATAACTGAAATAAGCGGCGTTCGCAATTCATGCGACATAGTGGAAAGAAAATCAGACTTGGATTGAACAGCAAAATTAGCTTCCTGAACAGCAATTTGCAATTGCTTATTTAAGGTCTCCTTCTCCTTTATATTATCGCTGATTGCCGAGT
>CAYHRC010000337.1:0-3451 GCA_964358565.1 uncultured Sphingobacterium sp.
CCTCGGCCGGTGTTTCAAAACCCGCTCCGCAAAGCACACCCTCAGATTGTGCCAAATTTTTAATGAATTTATCATTATGTATGGGCTGAATAACTACATTTTTACTTTGAAAAGGCTTTTTATTGTGTTTGGAGAATACATCCCAGTTAACATGTCTGAACTGGCTAAGCTTGGTTATAAGCCTTTTATCATCATATGAGGGCAAATAGACTGTATAATGCCCCCTGTTCTCAATATGCTGCTCCCTAACCTGCTGCCTTATAACCGGGGTAAAAATATCCTTCCTGTATGCTTCAAAATGAAAACCATACTGAGCAGTGTTAGGAGCATAGTTCTTCAGAACCAGTTTACCCATCATATCTGTATGTTCGGGATCAGGAGCTTCTTCAGCAAGTACAGCAGCCTGATGACTTAAACCAATACAGGGAATATTCCGTGAATAACAAGCCCATGCCGAAACAGGTTCAAAATCATTTATAACCAGGTCATATTTTTCTACCGGCAATAAATTGATCTCTTTCACCAGTTTGCGAATATTCGATTTAACAAATGTTTTCCACAGATCAACCCCTCCCGCTTTTCCAAAAATAAAGCTCAATCCCCGCATTTTATATTTTATTGGAAAAGGTAAAGGCAGGTCCCCCTGGATCCCACTCACCAGAACGTCAACTTCACCATGATGCCGCAGGCAAGGAACTACATCCATTGCACGGCTTAAATGGCCATTGCCTGTTCCCTGAATAGCATAAAGTATTCTCATTAAACGATAATTTGTACGGGTGTAATTTGCTAAAAAAGCATGAAAGATTCCTGATACATCTTCCAATTAATCATTAAAAAAAGCCGCCTTTGAGGCAGCTCTTTTTAATGTTCTTTTTTTATTACAAGATCAGGATCAGAATTAAAATAATGATAATAATTGCTCCAACAGAAAGATAAACGCCGCCACTGGTAACAGCTTTTGCTTCTTTCTTCATGTCTTGTAATTCATTACGCAGATCTTTACGTTCCTGACGGCTCAGTTGAGATCTGTCCATGTTTTTAATTTCTTCCACCCGTTGTGAAATTTCCTCAATACGGACTTTCTGCCTTTCAGTCATATCTGGCTTAGATTTTACATCTTTTGCCATTACTGATGGCGTAGCTAACATTAACATGAATGCGGTAGCTAGAAAATAAATTTTCTTTTTCATTGTGTTTGGATTTAGTTTTTTTAATTTAATAATAAGCTGGTATAATGGTTTTTATTCTGCACTATTAACTGTTAAACAAATATTGTTCCAAGTTCAATAAATATATGCGGGTTTTTAATTTCTGCTTTATTCAACTTGATCTGAAAGAAAATGCATTTCATTGTTTATCAAAATGTTACATAAAAAATGAATATTGAGAGTAAAATTTTCTGTTTAGAAAACCGGCGATAAAGAAACTGCTTTCTCAGGAAAGCGTAAGGCATAATTTTGAACAAGATTCCTTATATAATCATTTGCCGCGTAGGGTGTTAACTGTTGTTTTAACCAGTCCCTGTCTTCTAAATTATTATCCACTGGAATATATCCCATTCCATAAAATTGGCCCTTTTCCATTAATATACAACTTCTCTCGTTGAGATTTCTACCTTTATCGAGGAGCAGAAAGCTGGGTAAAATACTTTTCAGATGATCAACAGCTGTATGGACACGCTTGTTATATTCACCGGGTTCTTCTTTTTGCATGCAGGCGCCCTTACACAGATGATCTTCAGATCCTGAACATGGGTCATTATTCCTTTGCACAAAACAAAGCTTAGGGCAGAGTTCAAAATCATTAATCAATCTTTTGATCAGCCCATGACCTTCAAGCATCATGCTGAAGGTATAGACAGGATTTGAAAATTTTCGTCTTTTATCAATGGCCATACGCAGGTAACCATTTTGATCTTCAAAGGTATAAAGCCCGTAAGCATGTTCAAATCTTTTAAGGGACCGGTTATGTGCGGGCCATAAGCGCTTTATTTCTATCGATTCAAGAATGAAGGAGACTAATTCGTTACCACATTCCTGAAAAGAAATATGATGAATATCACGAAGGAATTCCTGTTTTTGTCTCCCGGATTTATTATTGGCAAAATGACTGGTAACCCTCTTCCTGATATTTATGGCTTTACCAACATAAACAACTTTGGCCTTATTGTTATGGAAATAATATATCCCCGGAACCGGGGGTAACTTATCGATATCCTCTTTTGGTAAATGAGGTGGTAAAGATTGCTCTTTTGAGCGATGGTTAAGAGCATGCGCAATATGGCCCTCATTGTCTCTCTCAAGCAACATAGAAAAAAGTATCGCAGTAGCTTGTGCATCACCTGCGGCCCTGTGTCTTTCTACTATGTTGATGCCAAGCTGCTTGCAAAGCTTCCCAAGACTATATGAAACGAGTCCGGGAATAATCTTCCTGGTGAGTCGAACCGTACAAAGTTTTTTGGTTTGCAGATTATACCCAGCTGCAGCAAGATGATAATGCAGAAATGAAAAATCAAAATTTACATTATGCGCCACAAATATTTTATCGTGCAAAAGCTCAAAAATTGTCTGGGCAACATCTTCAAACAGCGGCGCTGATTGTACCATTTCATCATTTATGCCGGTAAGGGCCTGAATATAAATGGGAATTGGAATTTTCGGGTTGACAAGGGTCCTGAAATGTTCAGTTACCTGATTACCATCATGTATCAGTATAGCAACTTCAGTGATGCCGTTTGCACTGGCATGACCACCCGTGGTTTCTATATCGACTATTGCGTACATGATTTATTGACCTGAACTTATTGATCGGTAAAAATATAAAACAATGAAGTCAAACTAAAATTTTTAGCAGGCTTAAATATTAAAGAGTTTTTTGATTGAGATATTCGCTCCGACTGAGAGCGGTATCGGCTTATTACTTTTTTAAAGGCTTTAGTAAATATTCGAGACCATTCAGCTTTATTTCATACATAGTGGACAAAAGTATTCCGATTTTACCCGGAGGAAAGCCATTTGACTCATACCATACCAGGTAATATTCCGGAAGGTCGCAGATAAGCTTACCCTTATATTTCCCATAGGGCATGTGCATAGAAACAAGTTCTTTAAGAATTTCAGGATTCATTACTTAATCTTTTGAATGATATTCGCTTATAGATAAACTGAATATAAAAGAATGCAAGCAAACTTAGTGCGGCCATCAGATAAAATGTTGGAGGGATCATTTGAATATCGCTAATGTATAATCCCCCGGCTAAAAATGCGCCCAGGCCAATGCCTGCTTCTAAAGCAATATACATGGTAGCAACGGCTTTTCCACGATGTTCAGGATGACTAAGATCTATGATCCATGCAGTCAGAGCCGGAGACAGCATACCAGTGGCAATACCATATACTGCAGATGCTACCATCAGATTCAAAGCGGTACCAGCATTCCCTATCAGAAC
>CAYHRC010000338.1:0-3400 GCA_964358565.1 uncultured Sphingobacterium sp.
AGGGGGCATATTTATTTATCCAACCACATCAAGTGCTCCGAATGGTAAACTGCGCCTGGTTTATGAATGTAACCCGATGGCATATATTATTGAGCAGGCTGGCGGTCGTGCCACTGATGGTTATGAGCGTATTCTTGATAAAGATGTGGTATCTCTTCACCAGCGGTCTGCAATTTTTATCGGCTCTGAAAATATGGTTTTAAAGGCTGAAGAAATGATGCGCCAATATTCATCATTGACTGCCGATCAAAAGACTGAACTGAAGCTGAAACAATTGGGTGTTGTTGGCGGGATCGATTAAATATTCAAATTTATTTGTTCTTTTTCGAAAACTTCGTCAATTAACAGTTCTTTCTGCTGGCATGCCTTAACCGCAAGTTCATCACATCTCTCGTTTTCCAGATGTCCGTTATGTCCTTTTACCCAGGTGAATTTGATTGAATGCATTTTATAAACAGCCAGAAATCTTAGCCACAGGTCTTTATTTTTCTTTCCTTTAAATCCTGTCTTAAGCCAGCCAAACACCCATTTCTTCTCTACTGAATCTATTATATATTTGGAATCAGAGTAAATCATGACTTCCTGGCCCGGCTTTTTTATACTTTCAAGCCCGGTTATTACAGCAAGGAGTTCCATACGATTGTTTGTAGTCTTTCGATAGCCTGCTGAAAGCTCTTTATGATGCTTTCCTGAGCGAAGAATTGCGCCATAGCCCCCTGGTCCCGGATTTCCGCTGGAAGCCCCATCAGTATATAACTCGATCATCCTGTTTTATATGCTTGAATTGGCAATTATAATGATTTTGTTTTTAAACGTATTGAATTTCCGATCACGATCACATCAGAAAAGGCCATTGCTAAAGCCCCAACCATAGGATTAAGAAATCCCAGTGCAGCAACAGGTATAGCTATGACGTTATAGAAGAAAGCCCAGAACAGGTTTTGTTTGATGGTTAATAGCGTGTGTTTTCCAATCCGAAGCATGCTGTCAATTGCAGCAAGATTGCTTTTCAGAAGTACGACTTCAGCTGATTGAATTGCGATATGACTGGCATCACTCATTGATATGCCTACGTCAGAACTGGTAAGAGCCGGAGCATCATTAATACCATCTCCAACCATGGCCGTTTTCCCTCTATTCTTTATCTTTTCAATGATCTCAAGCTTTTCATGCGGCAAAATTTCCTCATATACTTCCTCAATACCCAGAGTGACAGCGATCCGCTCGCATGTTTTCTTCAGGTCACCGCTCAATAATACCGGTATGATGTCCAGTTGTTTCAAAGTTTCAATAAGTTTGGCCGCTTCTGGTTTTATTTCATCTTCAATAGCGATACGGGCAATCAAAACACCATTCTTTTGAAGAAATAATCCATAGTCGCCAGTTTCTTCACCTTGTTCCAGGAGATGCTTTGATCCAAACTTGTAAGTGTTGCCTTCTGCATCGATCGCATTCATCCCAAGCCCTTTTTCTTCAGTAATTTTTGTAAATATAATCCTTGAAGGTAATTTTTTGGCCAGTTCTGTAACCAGCGATTTCGCAATAGGATGATTAGAATAAGCCTCGATAGCGGAAATAATTGAAACTACCTCTTCTTCCGGAGTGTTGATGTAATCCAGATCTTTTATGCGGAAATTTCCTGTTGTCAGTGTACCGGTTTTATCGAATACCATGTATTTTAATTTGGCGATTTCCTCGATCGTATTGCCGCCCTTGATCAGTATTCCATTTTTAGCGGCACGGCCTAAACCAACCATCACGGCAGTGGGTGTCGCAAGGCCCATTGCACAGGGGCAGGAAATAACCAGCACTGCTATGGCATTCAGCATGGATTTCTGGAACGTAACATCGAACGCGTAATAGGCAAGTAAAAAGGTAAGAATAGCAATGCCTACAACAACCGGGACAAATATCGCAGCAACTTTGTCACCCAATTTTTGAATTGCGGGCTTAGCTGCCTGCGCCTTCTTCATAAGCTCTATGATCTGCGCTAGTACAGTGTGCTTGCCTATTTTGGTTACAAGCATATGGATGCTGCCTTTTTCAATCAGGGTTCCGCCGATAGCCTGGTCATATTTGGATTTTTCTACAGGCATGCTTTCACCTGTAAGCATAGCTTCATTAACCGATGCTTCGCCCCATATTATTTCCCCATCTACCGGTATTTTATCGCCCGAATTTACTACCAGGGTATCACCCGGCCTTATCTCATTTGAATGGATCTCTGTAATGCTTCCATCAAGCAGCCTCTTTGCTTTAACCTCCTGGAACTTCATAAGGTCGCGTACCGCTGAAGTAGTTTGAGATACAGATCTCTTTTCTAATAGATTGCCGAGCAATACAAGGGAAATGATAGTCGCCGAAGTTTCGTAAAACAGATAATCGGGTCCCAGATTATTGATCGTGCCATATAAACTGTAAATAAAAGCGGCACTTGAGCCAATAAAGATCAGGACATCCATATTAGGGACCCCATTCCGTAATGAATTATAGGCACTTTTCCCAAAATGAATACATCCCAAAATGAATACCGGCGTAGCTAAGGCTAATTGGGTATATGGGTTATGAAGCCAGTGGAAGGGCAGGAACATGTGCGAAAACAAAGGGATAGTGAAGATCAGACTGAAATAAAATCTGTTCTCAACCTTGTCGTAATATTTTTCTTCTATTGGAATACTGTCTTCGCTGACCTTATACCCGAGGCCTTCAATTTCTTTTATGATCGAGGGAGTTAAGGATTTGTCGCTGGTTTTAAATTTGACCTCATCATTTGCGAAATCAACATAAATTTCCTGTAATCCTTTCTTTTCCAACATCTTATGTACAGATAAAGCGCAATTATTACAATGCATTCCGCTTACCTGGAGCTCAATCAATTCTTCTGTTTCCATTTAATGGTTTTAGTTCTTAACTGTCAAACAAAAATAATATTAATAAAGGCAAATTTGGTAAGTACTTATTTATATGGTGTTTAAATGACAGCTCCCATGTATAAAGAATAAACTAAATAAATTTGCAGAATGTGGTGAAATGCTTACTTTTGCAGACCACGAAAAACGGTGGATGTAGCTCAGTTGGTTAGAGCATCGGCTTGTGGTGCCGAGGGTCGTGGGTTCGAGCCCCATCTTCCACCCTTGACGGGGCAAAGTCTTTTCAAAGAGATTTTGCCCCGTTTTATTTTGATCTAACTTCTTGATAATCTTATAGATACAGTTGTAGGCATCACTCACATTAGCGGTTCGATGTTTTAGATTCTCAAAAGTGAATTTTTCAGGGAACATCGAACCAATTAGTCTTCTCTTTTCTTCAGTGCTTGATTTACAGTATATTACGTTAAGCTTGGTAAAAGTGGTGATAGCTTTATCGATTATAGGTGCCAACTGCTCTTGAGAGTAGCTTT
>CAYHRC010000339.1:0-3393 GCA_964358565.1 uncultured Sphingobacterium sp.
AGCATTATCACCACCTATTGCCAGAGCCTTGCTCGCTTTAACAATGTTTGAAACATGCGAACTCAGATCCTGGGATGATGAATATACCCCAGCAGCCTTCTCAGGTAATGAAATTGAACCTTTTTGAAGGAGATCAGTCCATGTAGATCCTGATTGCGTTAACAATGTGGCAGACCATTTATTTTGTATGTACTGATAGTAATCAGTAACAGCATTATCAGACCAAAGCAATAAGCTCTGCTCTGCATAACGTGTATTATTAACCGGATTAATGGTTGGCTGTACAATTGTGTAATAACCTTCCACAGGGTTTGAATCTCCCCATGCCTCCAGGTAATGATGATTTGGAGTAATTACCTGACATAAAGAAGCCGTTTCATCCTTACGGTCTGCGAAAGATACTCTCAGCTTAACTTTACTGAGTGCATCAGTAAACATTTTGGCATCAGCAAAATCGTATGCAGGATTACTGTTCAGGAAAAAAACAGCATCAACCTCACTGCGGTTCATTTCATTAATAAATTCAACAAAATCCGCATCATTTCCAGCGTACTGGTAAGACGGATTATCAAGATCTATTGTAGTACCATAGCTGCCTAAAAGAGAATTGATAGCATTCACTACTGATTGGGTGGAAATATCATTGGATCCGCAGACTACAAGGCTTCTTCCCTTTGCGGCCGATAATTCCTTAGCTACAATCGCTATTGCTTTTTGGGCGTTTGGATTATTTTGCAAAGCCGAAGCAGCTGAGACAGTCCCTCCAAGTGCAGCATATAAGTTAAGTAATGCAATACCCTCTTCAGATGGCTTTAATGGAAGACGGGTATCAGCATTGGTACCCGTTAAACTCATTCCTGTTTCAAACTGGATATGACGTGACATCTTTTTGTTTACAAGAGATGCATTGGTCCTGTTTGAAGCATACTGACGGTTGAATTCCACTGGTGAGATCCAGGAGCCGAGAAAATCGGCTCCAAAACTTACTATAACATCGGCCCTGTCAAAGCGATATCCTGGAAGCACTGCTTTGCCAAAACTGCTTTCATTAGCTTTAATTATACCAGTATATGAAACTGAATCAACCTGAATGTGTTTTGTGTTCGGAAATTGTGTTGTAAAATCTGCGATAACAGCTTTCGTTGAAGGGCTGTTTATAGTTGATGAAACTATACGGATCTTTTTACCTCCGGCCTTGATCTTATTAAGCTCCTGCTTAACAAAGAGATCTGTCTGGTCCCACTTGGCGTTTGCATTATTCAGTACAGGACCCTTTAACTTTGATACATCATACAAGTCAAGCACTGACGCCTGACCTTGTGCATTTAAGCTTCCTCTGCTGAGGATACAATTAGGATTTCCCTCGATTTTAATTGGACGGCCCTCACGTGTTTTTACAAGGATGCTATGTCCATTATAAGTTGAGGTATAATAATTAGGTATTCCCGGGATAATTTCTTCAGGCTTAACTAAATAAGGAATTGACTTATGAACCGGAGTTGGCTGACATGCGGCAAGAGTTACTGCACCCAAACCAAATCCAAGGGCTTTTAAAAAGTCTCTGCGTGGAGTAACGGTACTTAAACCTGCCTCACTCAGAACTTTATCCATTGGAATAGGTTCAGCGAATTCGTCTTTGCTGCTCTTAACGAACTCCTGAGTATTCTGCAGTTCTTCTAAACCTTTCCAGTATTTTTTATTGCTTTCCATTTAAGCTATATAACTGTATACGTATTTACTCTTAAAATTTTTGTTATTTAATAATGGCACCTGCTACAATCTAAACCACCTAAAACAGCAGCTGTTACTATTTCACCTTTCTTTATTTTATCATGAGCGGCGATAAGTTTATCGTAATATGGATTGTCTTTGTGGTTAACTTCTGTTTGTTTATGACAGTTAATACACCATTTCATAGTAAGCGGAGAGTATTGATAGACTTCCTGCATGGTTTGGATAGGACCATGACATTTTTGACATACAATTCCAGCCACTGATACGTGCTGAGAGTGATTAAAATATGCCAGATCAGGTAAATTATGGATACGGATCCATTCTACAGGTTTTGTATTGTTTCCGTATTGCCTGGTTTCCTCATTATAATCTAGTGCAGTATATATCTTCATAATTTCAGGAGAGGTCTTACCGGCGTACTTTGCTGATGCCGTAACATAATTATGGCAGTTCATACATACGTTCAGGGATGGAATAGATGCATTCTTAGAAGTGTATGCACCGGTATGGCAATACTGACAATCGATCTTGTTCAAACCCGCGTGTAACTGATGTGAGAATTTGATCGGCTGTACCGGCTGGTAACCAGTGTGAACACCGGTTTCCCACATAGCTTTCCATCCAACCGAACCTAGAAATATGACAGAAAGCAAGACAATGAAGAGGATAAATTTCTTGTTCTTAGACAGCTTTTTAAGACCTGCAAAACGATCTTTTGGTTCGCCTTCGGCAGTTTCTTCAATATCTATCCCCTTTTTTTGCAACATTACCCGCTCCAGGGTAGAGATGACACGGTTAAGAACCAGAATCACTAAGAATGCAATTACGATAACCGCAATTAAGCCGATCAGCATAAAGTTGCTAACTCCGCCAGTATCTGTTGCTCCCGCAGCTCCGCTTACGGCAGCACCTGCCGCAGGGGCCGCACCAACCGCAGGCGTGGTTCCTTCAGCTTTTATATAAGCGAGAACGCCCTTAATATCATCATCTGATAGTTCCGGGAAACCGGACATAGCCGCCGGTGAAAACTTCTCAACTTCTTTTGCTGTTGCATCACCGGAAGCAATCAATGCCGGAGCATTCTTGATCCACTTGAGCAGCCATGCCTCATCCCGGCGGGCATCAACACCTTTCAGGTCAGGGCCTATAACGACTTTTCCTATTGCGTGACAAGCAGTACATTTTTGCTTGAATATCGCCCCTCCCGCTGCTGCATCCTGGGCTTGCGCCGAAGAAATTGCCCCGGTGCTTAGAAAAGAGATCAGGATTAATGACTTTGCAACACCTTTAAAAAACAATGAGATGCTTCTCATATTGACTATTTAATGCTAAAATTTAAATGATAGTAGTAAAATAACTGTTGTGTTTTATCTACATTTTCCAGTCTGCAAAAATATACTTTATTCATTTAAAGATGACATTAAAATGATTTGTATTATTAATTTATAATCGATCTAAATTAGATCCGAAACCATTAATAGAGAATGAATTAGCAAATCTTTTCGAATTTGAAATATTAAGCCATGCGAATTATTATTGTTTTAATACCCAGGCAAAAATGAGTGGTGCAACGATTGTAGCATCCGATTCCACAATAAATTTAGGGGTATGGATATCAAGTTTACCCCAGGTTATCTTTTCATTTGGTACCGCACCTGA
>CAYHRC010000340.1:0-3385 GCA_964358565.1 uncultured Sphingobacterium sp.
TAAAATACTCTCCCTTGCCGATACAACGGGGGTTTCCAGTCCGGAAAAGATTAATTATTTATTTCCACATTTGACATCCTCCTTTCCGGGGATTGAATTTGGAGTTCATTTGCACAGCAATCCCTCCTCATGGTACGAAAAGATCAATGCTGCATGGGAAAGCGGCTGCAGGCGCTTTGATACTGCTCTGGGAGGTTTCGGAGGCTGCCCGATGGCAGCTGATGACCTGACAGGGAATATCGCTACTGAGAACCTTATTTCATTCCTCAGCTCTAAGGGTGAAGAGCCGGCGCTCAATTATGATAAATGGAGGGAAGCAATTGCATTTTCATCCAGGATCTTTGGCTGACACGGGTTATGGGATGAGAGTTAACTGTTACCAGATTCCGGTAATCTTTATAAGCTGAGAGGCTTTAGACTTTTAGCCACGGAGTTTATTGTTGGTTGTGATTTATCAGACAAATGAGCTTCATTTGATAATTACCTGTAATTTTCAAATACGTAAAACGTATAACGTAAAACTTACGACTCCAAAACCATTTTAAAGTGCTGAATTCCAGCCTCTTCAAACTGTTCACCTTCTTTTTTGAAACCGAATTTTTCATATAAGCCAATTGCAGCAAGCTGCGCATGCAGATAAATATAATCCGCTTCTGCCGGCAGGTCGCTTAAAGCAGCACTTACCAATGCCTGACCCAAACCCAAATTCCGGTATTCTTTTAAAACAGCAAAACGTTCAAGCTTATATCCTTTAGGGGTTTCCCTCCAGCGCGATGCTCCGGCAGGAACACCATTCACAGTTCCCAGAAAGTGAACAGATTCATCCTCGAACTCCCATTCAAGTTCGGGCGGGCATTCCTGCTCATCGACAAAGACTTTTCTTCTGATGGCAAACACTTTTTCCAGCTGTTCCGGATCCGCAACCTTAAGAACCTCAACTTTATTTTCCATTTTTCTTAATAGGACGGCTATCTTTTTCTCCTGAAACCTGTTTCGCAGATCCTGTTTTCTTTGCTGATGAGGGTGTTTTAACTTTATTCATTTCCTCGATGCTTGTGAAAAGAGTTCTCTTTTTACCATGCTTTCTTTCGTTCACCATTAAAGCAGCATCAATCGAGTGTGAACGATGGATATCATCTTCCTGTCCAGCAAGAGATGAAAGCTTTTCATAGAATTTATGGAGCCTGTCCAATTCATCCTCATTAATATCTTCAATATCGACCATCCGGTTGCTGGCACGTTCATCAGCAGCTATCAATTCATTCAGCTTAAGCTGTATTGCCTTAGAATCTTTATTTTGAGACTTTTGTATCAAAAAAACCATCAGAAAGGTGATGATAGTGGTGCCTGTATTGATTACCAATTGCCATGTTTCGGAAAAATCAAACAATGGACCGGAGGCTGCCCAAACAAGGATGATTAATAACGCTGTAGAAAATGCATAGGAACTTCCCGCCAGTGAGGTAACTTTGTTCGAAAATCGCTCGAATAAACTCAGTTTACTTTTATGACTCATTTTTTGATGAAATTAAACAAGCTCCGTAGAAGACCATATCCCAGACGAAATTTATATGCTTTTATTAAAGCTTATCATTCACATTAATGCAGTTTAAATCATCAAAAGCTTGCGTTAAACGCTTTACAAGGCTTTCTTCTCCTTTACGCAACCATACACGGGGATCATAATATTTCTTATTAGGAGAATCATTCCCTTCAGGATTTCCAATCTGGCTTTGAAGATATGCCTCTTTAGATTTATAGTAATCTTTTATACCTTCCCAGCAAGCCCATTGGATATCTGTGTCAATATTCATTTTAATCGCTCCATATGAAATAGCTTCTCTTATTTCTTCCTTTGAAGAACCTGATCCGCCATGGAAGACAAAGTTTACCGGTTTTTCTGATTTTGTATTAAACTCGGTCCGGACAAATTCCTGGGAATTTTTTAAGATTTTCGGTTGTAATTTTACATTCCCGGGTTTATAAACCCCATGAACATTTCCAAAAGCCGCAGCAATAGTAAATTTATCGCTAATGCTGCTTAATTCTTTATAAGCATATGCGACCTCAGAAGGCTGTGTGTATAATTTTGAACTGTCGATATCACTATTATCCACACCATCTTCCTCGCCCCCTGTTACTCCCAGTTCTATCTCAAGGGTCATGCCCATATTGTTCATCCGGCTCAAATATTTCTTGCTTATCTCGATGTTTTCTTCAATAGACTCTTCAGAAAGGTCAAGCATATGCGATGAATAAAGCGGCTTGCCATGAAGGGCAAAAAACTTTTCTCCATGTTCAAGTAATCCGTCAATCCATGGAAGCAGCTTTTTTGCAGCATGATCTGTATGAATTATAACAGCTACCCCATAATGTTCAGCCAATAAATGAATGTGATGAGCTGCAGATACACCGCCCAGGATGCAGGCCTGTAAATTGTCATTATTCAATGATTTGCCAGCGTAAAACTGAGCTCCTCCATTAGATAACTGGATAATAACGGGTGAATTGACAGCCTTCGCTGTTTCCATAACTGCATTAATAGAATTGGTTCCGATAACATTTACGGCAGGTAAAGCAAACTGGTATTTTTTTGCCGCTTCAAATAATTCCTGTACCGCATCGCCGTGCAATACCCCCTTTAATCCTTTTAAATCCATATTTTAAGTTTTATGTTAGATAATCGAAATTAGGAAAAATACCCTCAAAATCAAGTATAGTACTCAAGAATTTGAGCTTAGATGCAACTTTCATTCATTATTTTTGTGTTAGCCTCCCTTTCTTAAAATTTTTGTTTCTTTGTACGTTCTACAATATTCAAATATGGCCTGGTTTAAGAGAGAAAAAAAGGGGATTATAACATCCACAGAAGAAAAAAAGGAAACACCAGATGGCATGTGGAATAAATGTCCGTCATGCAAAAAGCCTTTGCACTACGCCGAACAGGTAGAAAATAAATATGTTTGCAATTATTGTGCTTATCACTTAAGAATAGGTTCTAAAGAATACTTCGAAATATTATTTGACAACAATAAATTCACTGAGCTCTACCCCAATTTGAGATCTGCTGATCCCTTGAATTTTGTTGATTCAAAGAAATATACCGAGCGTTTAGAAGAAAGCTATGAAAAGACAGGATTAAATGATGCAATCCGTTCTGCTACCGGTAAATTGGGTGGTCATGAGCTGGTTATTGCCTGTATGGACTTTAATTTCATCGGCGGATCAATGGGCTCCGTTGTAGGGGAAAAAATAGCACGTTCCATAGATTATAGCATCAAGTACAAGCTTCCTTTTATGATGATTTCCAAATCAGGTGGTGCACGTATGATGGAAGCTGCCTTTTCATTAATGCAGATGGCCAAGACCTCGGCTAAATTAGCCC
>CAYHRC010000341.1:0-3383 GCA_964358565.1 uncultured Sphingobacterium sp.
AGAGTTAGTCCAGGAATAAGTCGCGCCGGAAGGATTACTGCTAAAAGCAGATGCCGCAATGGTTGTTCCTGCGCAAACCGGGGAAATGACCGGGACATTCACCGTAGGCAGGGGACTTACAGTGATTGTTGCCGCAGCTGATGTTACTGAACCGCAGGCATTGCTCACTACAACATCATATGATCCGGCATCAGAATTCGTAACTGTTGGTATACTATATGTCGCGGAAATTGCGCCACTGATATTAATACCATCCTTTCGCCATTGATAAGAGGGAGTAAGGACGCTGTTTGCAGTGACACTTAAGGTAAGTGTTGAACCTAAACAAGCAGTCTGACTTACCGGGGAGCTGACAAAAGGGAGAGAATTCACTGTAACACAGAAAGTAGTTGAATACATATCCGCTCCTAGCTTATCACAAATATTATCAACAAGTGCCCGGTAACAATATGACTCAGTTAGGTTTTCATAGGTATAAGTATTTGTTGTGTTGGAGTAGATCAGTTCCCAATTTTGGGTTCCAGCAGGAGCTCTTTCCCACATTAAAACAGGGCCGGTATGCCCGCTTAGGGTTAAGGTTCCGGTTGCCGGAGCGCAGGTTGGACTACTACCTGATACCGTTCCTCCTGAAAGACTGGCCGAGCTTTGGGCATAATATAAAAAAACGGGTTCTGAAGAACTGGAACAACCGCTGGAACTGGTAACTACCCGCCTTATACGGTAATCGCCTGAAGCATTTGAGTGGGCAACAATTATAAAGTTAGTAATATCAGATTTTGCTAACTCCTGTGTTGAAATATTGTTATTGCTTCCGTCTTTAATTATTGTATAATTCTCTCCTTTGAAGGAAACCTCCCAACGGTAGGTAAGCCCAGTACCAGTAGGGGTTGATCCCGTTATAACCTGATAGCTGACATCGCCGCAAGCTGTATTATAAATTTTGTCGACGCCCTTAAATTCTATTGTATTAGGTGTGCACTGTCCAAATGCTTTTGTGAATGAAGCGCTGAATATTAATAAGTACAGGATTAATCCTTGCGCAAATTGCTTCATTTGATCAATTGTTTTCCAGGAAATAACGCTTTTTAAATATCCTTTAACATCCTTTAAGCTTTTACGTAAGTTTTTAAAAGAAAGTTTCTTAATTCGATATTAAGAGCATAAATATTAAGAGCTTTCAGAAACAATTGCAATTACCCCTGATTTTGGAAATAACCGGAGGGAGAATTAACCGGTAAGAAAATAATTATCCTTAAGAGAGTTTTTTATTTTGAGCAGATATTCGACGCTCATTGGGTTACTTATAAAATCAATAACAAAATGATATTGTTCAAGCTTTTCAGAATCGGCATGATCAATGGAATTAGAAATGATGATCACTTTGGTATTTTTAAAGAAAGGGAGAATATGCTTAGAAAAATGATCCAAAAATTCCCATCCATCCATTACCGGCATGTTCAGGTCCAGGAATATTAAACCGGGATAGGTATATTCCGATTCTGCAGGATCGCTGATCAGCTTCCTGCAATAATTTAATGCTTCCAGGCCATCAGAGGCTTCGATCACTTCTTCAGAAAACTTAACCTTATCCAGAATACGCTTTAGAATGAATAATGTGATCTCATTATCATTTATGCACAATATCTTATTCAATCTTTGGGATAGCATGGAAACTAGCTTTTAAGAAACATTGTACGGAATGGCCGCTGATATGTTTCAGCAGACAGGGCTATTTTCTTATCTTTTTAATCAAAAGATCATTATTCTTAAATTCATTAACTTATATATATCAAACTATAGTGGTATACGGTGTTTTTGTTATTTTTGAGAAATGCTTCTATATGAGGATACTTTTACTGCTTACATTTTTATTTTTTTTTTCGTTAGCATTTGCCAAAGATGATCCCCAAAATGGTCATTCGAGAACATTTAAACTGGCGAGAGGTGTAACAGAAAAAGATTATCTGCCAAATACCATCATAATAAAATTTCGAAAGGGAACCACATCATTACAAATCAATTCTTCAACGTCTGCCATAGGTTCAAACAGACTGATTAAACAATCCGCTTCTTTAATTGATGTAAATCAGTTGTTTAAGGCAAGTCTCCGGGCAGTCAGATCGCCTGTTGTTGAAAGCAGAGATACAATTGGCCTTGACCGGATTTTTACACTTGAATTTACAAAAGACGGTGGAATAGAAAAAGTGATTAATGAGGTTTTACGGAATCCGATCATAGAATACGCAGAACCAAGTTATATCTATCATACGAACTATGCACCAAACGATTTCTATTACAGCGAAAGGCAGAATTATCTGAGACAGATAAAAGCCGATATGGCCTGGGATCTGGTACAGAATTCATCTGATGTTGTGATCGGTATTGTAGACTCCGGTTCTGATTTGGATCATGAAGATCTGAAAGCAAATATTGTCCTTCCTGGTAAAGATCTTGTTGGCCCAAGTTTCAGCAATCTTCAGGAGGATAATGATCCTGATGTGAAAAGCGATTCAACAGATCATGGCGTTCGTGTAAGTGGAATGGCTTCTGCGGTATCAAATAACGGATTGGGCATAGCAAGTGTAGCTTCTAATGCAAAGCTTTTAATAGTGAAAGTGGGTGCAGACAATAATTCAACAACGATTTACCGTGGTTATGAAGGGATTAAATATGCTGCGGATAATGGTGCACGAATTATCAACTGCTCATGGAGTGGTCCCGGGGGCGGAGGATATGGAGAGGATATCATTAACTATGCATTATCTAAAGGATGTCTGGTTATTGCAGCGGCTGGTAACGAAAACTCCAATATTCAGGAGTTTCCTGCCCTCTATCCGGGAGTGATGGCTGTGGCAAGCGTGGATTATCTGGATAAAAAGAGCAGTTTTTCAAATTATGGTTCGCATATAGCGATATCTGCGCCAGGAGAGATTTTCACCACAGCAAATGGGAACAAATATGTTTTCGTCAGAGGAACTTCGTTCTCAGCGCCATTGGTAGCAAGTGCTGCCGCTCTCGTGAGCGCAAGGTTCCCGGCCTACGATATGAACCAGGTTAGGGAGCAATTAAGGGTTACAGCTGACAATATTGATGCTATCAATCCCAATTACGCAGGTTTATTGGGTAAAGGACGCTTAAACGTCTTTCGTGCTGTGAGCGAATCTTCTCCTTCCATAAGGAACCAGAAAATTACTCTGTTTGATAAAGGAAAAGGATCAATACCTCCCGGGGATACATTAAGATTGTTTTTTGATCTTAAAAATTTTCTTTCTGCTGCCAATGGCCTGATCGTTCGGCTTAGCAGCAGTAATCCGGATATCCTGATCCTGGATGCACAGTTAACTGCAGGCAATGTAGGTATGGGAGAACTGAAAACAATGGTT
>CAYHRC010000342.1:0-3311 GCA_964358565.1 uncultured Sphingobacterium sp.
TAGCTTCTTTATCAGTCATTACACCCTTGGAAGTAGAAAGGATAGCGATCCCAAGACCATTTAATACTCGCGGCATTTTATCAACACCAGCGTATTTTCTCAAACCAGGTTTACTGATACGCGAAATGTTGCGGATAGCAGGTATTTTAGTTATTGGATTGTACTTCAGGGCGATCTTGATCAAACCCTGAGCTGTAGTGTCCTCAAACTTATAATTTGTAATGTAACCTTTGTCAAAAAGAACCTTTGTCATTTCTTTTTTCAGGTTTGATGCAGGAATCTCTACAACCCGGTGGTTGGCCTTAATGGCATTCCTTACTCTTGTAAGATAATCTGCTATTGGATCTGTATTCATTATTTATTTATTTTGATGGTGGTTTCCTTTCTGAACTATTCAGAACGACCTGCCATCGGTTAATTAATGTTATGGGTTACGAGTTATGTGTTGCAAGTTATGTGTTGCGAGTTTGGACGTTTGAACACGTAACTCGTAACAGCTCGTAACAACTCTACCAGGATGCCTTACGTATTCCCGGGATCTTACCGGCAAGAGCCATATCGCGGAAAACTACCCGGCAAATACCGAACTGACGCATATATCCACGAGGGCGACCTGTTAATTTACATCTGTTGTGCAAACGTACAGGCGAAGAATTTTTAGGTAATTTATCAAGACCTTCGAAATCTCCGGCAGCCTTCAGGCTTGCTCTTTTATCTGCATATTTGGCAACTAATCTGGCACGTTTTACTTCACGTGCTTTTATACCTTCTTTAGCCATTATTGTTGAGTTGTATTTTGATTCTTAAATGGTAAACCAAATTGCTTTAGTAATTCTAATGCTTCAACATCAGTTTTAGCAGTAGTTACAAAAGTAATATCCATACCCATGATCTTATTGATCTGGTCAATATTGATCTCAGGGAATATGATTTGTTCAGTAACTCCTAATGTATAATTACCGCGTCCGTCAAAGCCTTTATCATTGATACCTTTGAAATCACGGATACGTGGTAAAGCTACAGCGATCAAACGATCAAGGAACTCATACATATTGTTATCACGTAAAGTAACCCGAACACCAATTGGCATTCCCTTACGTAATTTAAAGTTAGATATATCTTTCTTTGATTTTGTTGGAATAGCTTTCTGACCGGTGATGGTGGTCATTTCATTCACTGCATTATCAATTAATTTCTTATCTGTGGCAGCCGCACCAACACCCTGGTTGATAGCGATCTTCTGCAAACGGGGAACCTGCATTACGCTTTTGTACTGGAATTTATCCTTTAAAGCTGTAACTATTTCCTCTTTATATTTTGATTTTAATCTTGGTACGTAAGCCATTACTTAATTTCCTCCCCAGATTTTTTAGCGATGCGAATTGATTTACCATCCGCATTTTTCTGTTTACCTATACGTGTTGGCTTACCTGATTTGGCATCCACAAGCATGATATTAGAAATATGAAGACTGGCTTCTTTTTTAATGATACCCCCGTTTGGAGTGGCAGCACTTGGTTTTGTATGTTTTGACACCATATTAGCACCTTCAACTATAACTCTGCTGGTTGCTAGCTGAACTTCTAAAACATGTCCTTGTTTTCCTTTAGAATCACCTGCGGTAACTTGTACCAGGTCTCCTTTACGGATCTTCAATTTAGGCTGTGATTTTATCTTCTTTTCCATTTTTACAAAACCTCCGGTGCTAATGATACAATCTTCATAAATTGTTTTTCACGTAGCTCTCTGGCTACAGGGCCGAAAATACGTGTTCCACGCGGCTCGTCCTGAGCGTTCAGCAATACAGCTGCATTATCGTCAAAGCGGATATATGACCCGTCTTTACGTCTGATCTCTTTCTTTGTTCTCACAACAACCGCCTTGGAGACAGTTCCTTTTTTGATGTTCCCTGATGGAAGCGCACTTTTAACAGTGACAACTACTTTGTCACCTATGGATGCATAGCGCTTACCGGTACCACCTAAAACACGGATGACTAAAACTTCTTTAGCTCCACTGTTGTCAGCAACATTCAGTCTTGATTCCTGTTGTACCATGTTACTTAGCTCTTTCTAAAATTTCCACTAATCTCCAGTTCTTGGTCTTACTCAGCGGACGAGTTTCCATAATTAACACTGTATCACCGATACCACAAGTGTTAGTCTCGTCATGAGCCATAAATTTGGTAGTTTTCTTAACAAACTTACCATAGATCGGGTGCTTCACTTTCCGCTCAACCGCAACTACTATGGATTTCTCCATTTTATTGCTTACTACCAACCCGGTTCTTGTTTTTCTTAATTGTCTTTCCATTTTGGACTTTTATTTATTCAGAAGCGGACTCTGTCGCAGCAGATGCTTGTGCTTCCGCCTTGCGCTTAGTCAATTCTGTGTTTAAACGTGCTACATCTTTTCTAACTTTTGTGATCCTTGTAGGATTCTCAATGGCAGAAACCGTATGTGCAAATTTCAGTTTGGTGAGATTAGCTTTCTCTTCATTAATTCGGGCAATAACCTCTTCAGTTGTAAGCTCCAGTATTTCTGAGTTTTTCATTTTCTTTTTAAGTTGTACGTTGTACGTTTTACGTTTTACGTTAGTTGTACGTGTTGAACGTATAACATATAACGTAGAACGCAGAACTCCTCTACGCTTCTACAAAATCTCTGCGTATTACAAATTTTGTTTGAACCGGTAGTTTCTGAGCGGCTAAACGCATAGCTTCTTTAGCAACTTCCAAAGGTACACCTTCAGCTTCGAAGATCATTCTACCTGGTCTTACAACTGCTACCCAATACTCAGGAGCACCTTTACCTTTACCCATCCTTACTTCAGCTGGCTTTTTTGTAACTGGCTTGTCCGGGAAAATACGGATCCAAACCTGGCCTTCACGTTTCATGAAACGGGTTACGGCAATACGGGCAGCTTCTATCTGACGACTGGTGATCCAGGCAGGCTCTAATGATTTGATTCCGAAAGAACCGAAGGCAAGCTCTGCACCACGACCGGCCAGACCTTTCATTTTGCCCTTCTGCATCTTTCTGAACTTCGTTCTCTTTGGCTGTAACATGTTCTTATTTTTTTATCGTTAAACGATGTCTTAATCTAAATTATTTCTTTCCTCTGAATCCACCACCGGTGCTACCACCGCCGCGATTCTGACCGCCTTGTCCGCCACCTTGTCCGCCGCGATTCTGACCACCTGGTCCGCCGCCACGATTCTGACCACCGCCACGGTTATCACCGCCGCCGCGTCTGTCGCCGCCACCGCCACGGTTATCCGTACGTCTGTCGCCACCGCCACGTCTTTCGC
>CAYHRC010000343.1:0-3300 GCA_964358565.1 uncultured Sphingobacterium sp.
CAACTGAAACGGTATCAGGTATCAGGTATCAAGTATCAAGTATCAAGTGGGCTTGTCTTTCCTGACAACTAATAACAAACAACTAACAACAATTTCCTACTTTTACCCACCAAACTTTATCAATGAAAGGAATTATACTCGCAGGAGGATCAGGTACCAGGCTTCACCCGCTTACCTTAGCGGTCAGCAAGCAGCTGATGCCGGTGTACGACAAACCGATGATCTACTATCCCCTGTCTACGCTGATGCTTGCAGGAATAAAAGAGATCCTGATCATATCTACACCGCACGATCTGCCAAATTTTGAAAAACTTCTCGGTGATGGAAGCCGCATTGGATGTAAATTCACTTATGCGGAGCAGGCTATTCCTAATGGTCTGGCACAGGCATTTGTGATAGGAGAAGAATTCATCGGACAGAACGATGTTGCACTAATCCTCGGCGATAACATTTTTCATGGGGATTCTATACAAAGCAGTTTGTCTAGTATCAATCATCCTGAGGGCGGGGTGGTATTTGCTTACCGGGTATCTGATCCGGAGCGTTATGGAGTTGTAGAATTTGATGATAATTTTAATGCACTGTCGATAGAAGAGAAGCCGGTTAAGCCTAAATCCAATTATGCGGTTCCCGGGCTCTATTTTTATAATAATTCCGTGGTTGAAATAGCAAAGAACATCAAACCATCCCCAAGGGGAGAGTATGAGATCACAGATGTAAACCGCGAGTATCTCAGGCAGGGGAAACTTAAAGTTGGAGTTTTAAGCCGTGGTACAGCCTGGCTGGATACCGGTACCTTCAATTCCCTGATGCAGGCCGGACAATTTGTGCAGGTTATTGAGGAACGACAGGGATTAAAGATTGGTTGTATTGAGGAGGTCGCTTACCAGATGAAATTTATCAATGCGGAAAAATTAAAGGAAGTGGCAGAACCGCTGCGCAAGAGCGGTTATGGGGAGTATCTGTTGAGATTACTGAAATAACGTTATACATAGGACGTTTACGTTATATGTATTTTCTGTCCTTGTGAACGAAGCACAAAGCGGTAATCAATCCTTTCTTTTTCCTGGTGACTTAAAATTCGGATTAATATATTTGGCCTTCATTTAAACAGAAAAATCTATGCTGCCTGTTCTGTCTCCTGATTTGAAAATCGGTATAATCGGATTAGGCTATGTAGGTTTACCATTGGCCCTTGCTTTCTCAGAGAAATATAATGTAAGGGGATATGATCTTGATAAAGGCAGGATCGCGTCTCTTCTTAAAAAAAGAGATCGTACCATGCAGGTTTCAGAGCATGAATTACTTCATTCAAAGCTACAACTCAGCTCACACTTAAATGATCTTGCTGATTGCCAGATCTATATTATAACAGTTCCCACACCGGTTGATCAGGATAAGAAGCCAGATCTCAGCGCACTCCTCCATGCATCTCAAAGTATTGGAAAGATGTTAAATGCTGGAGATGTAGTCATTTATGAATCAACAGTTTACCCCGGCTGTACAGAGGAAGATTGTGTACCTGTACTTGAAAAAGAAAGCGGGCTGAAATATAATCTGGATTTCTTTTGCGGATATTCACCCGAAAGGATAAGTCCGGGGGATCATGTGCATACTTTAAGAAATATTATTAAAGTTACGTCAGGTTCGACCCCGGCAATAGCTGACCTGGTAAATAACTTATACGCCTCTATTATTCATGCGGGAACGCATAAAGCCTCCAGTATCAAGATCGCCGAAGCCTCAAAGGCAATTGAAAATGCACAGCGGGATGTTAATATTTCATTTGTGAATGAACTTGCCCTGATCTTTGACAAAATGGAGATCGACACCACCGAAGTCCTGGAAGCGGCTGCAACAAAGTGGAATTTTCTAAACTTCAAACCCGGACTTGTTGGCGGGCATTGCATAGGAGTTGATCCTTATTACCTTTCCTATAAAGCTGAACTTTTGGGCTATCAACCACGGGTGATACTTTCAGGAAGACATGTGAATGATAATATGGCGCTGTTCATTGTGAACAAGGCAATGAAGATGCTCGCGGCTAACAATATTCCTGTAAAAGGCTCAAGTGCACTTGTATTGGGAATAACTTTCAAAGAGAATTGTCCGGATACCAGGAACAGCAAAGCGATAGATATCGTAAATGAGTTAAAGGCTTTTGGCCTTGAAGTGGATATTTATGATCCCCTTGCTGACGGGGATGAGGTGTTGAGACAGCATGAACTTTGCCTTATTGATGATATTTATCAAAAAAGCTACCAGGTGATCATCCTTGCCGTTGCACATGATCAGTTCATGGATATTGATTATGGAAAAATTAAAAATGATGATACGATCCTTTTTGATACCCGCTCTGTTCTGAACAGGAAATGGGTAGATGGAAGGTTATAAATTCTGCTTGAATTAAACTATAGCTAATGTTTTTTATCCTTTCCAAAGTTCTTGACTTCCTTCTTTCGCCACTTATATGGATAATCCTGATATTGCTTTATGCCTTCTTTACTAAGAAACCAGTCAGGAAAAAGAAGGCTTTCTTAACAGGGCTTATTTTGCTCCTGTTTTTCAGTAATAATTTTATTGTAAACGAAGCATTTTTAGCCTGGGAAGGAGAGCCTTTGCCTATGGGTCAATTAAAAAACTATGAAACCGCCATTGTTCTAACTGGTGTAGCCAGTACCCGGAAAGGTAGCAGGGACCGGGTGTATTTTGGTAAAGGGGCAGACCGTCTGCTTCATACGGTACAATTATATAAAGCCGGGAAGATCAAAAAGATTCTGATCAGCGGAGGTTCAGGTTCTCTAATCGGTGAACGGATACCCGAAGCTGGGCAGCTTAAAAAGGTTTTTATTTATTGCGGTGTCCCGGATGAGGCTATTATTCTTGAAGACAAATCAAATAATACAGTTGAAAGCGCACGCTATTCAAGAAAAATAATAGAGAGTATCGGTCCCGGCAAAGAATATCTGCTCATAACTTCAGCCTTCCATATTCCCCGGGCTATGGGCTGTTTTGAGAAGGCAGGCTTGAATGTCAGGGCCTATCCGGTAGATTATTATTCGAATGACAGAAATTTTAAATTGGGCACCCTGCTGCTGCCTTCAGAACATGCACTGGACGAATGGTCAACGCTCATCCACGAGATCGCTGGTTATGTGGTGTATAAGGTAATGGGGTATAGCTGAGCAGGGCCTTCGGCTATGTTATAAGTTGTAGGTGATAAATTATGTTTTAAGTCTGATTACTAAGTACAACTATCCGCAGCAATTCTTCCCAGCCTGAACAGGCGGGCATTTCACC
>CAYHRC010000344.1:0-3298 GCA_964358565.1 uncultured Sphingobacterium sp.
ATTTAAAAGTAGGTAATAAATTAAGAATTAAAAAAAGTTTTTCTGTTCTGCATTCGGTAACTTTCTCCGCTTAGGTTTACAACTTCACACCTGAAAAGCAGCCTGTCCAGAAGTGCTGTGGCAATGACTTCATCGTCCAGTAGCTTAGCCCAGTCAGCAGGTTTTTTATTGGTGGTTATTACGATCGAAGTAGATTCAAAGATGTGGTTGATGAAGTTAAAGAAAGCTACAGCCAGAGGTTTTTCAAGGGGAAAGAGCATCATATCGTCCAGCACGATCAGATTAGCTTTAAGTAGCCGTTTATATTCCATCTGCTGTGATTTAACGAACTCTTTCATCTTTAAGGTATTTACAATATCTTCCATCGAACGGAAATAAGCTTTGTATCCAGCTTTTACAGCATCGCGGCATAGCCCGGAAGCCAGAAAGGTTTTTCCGGTTCCGGAAGGTCCCATCAGTACCATATTAAAAAGCTGGTCTACCCAGTTGAGTTCCCTGAGTTGTTTCAAGCGTACCGCAGTAAGTCCGTTATTTACTCCAGTGTCATAATAGTCCAGATCGGCATTTTTAGGTAGCGCGGCTGTCTTCAAACGCCTTGCCTCATCTTTCTCCAGGCGGTGCTGTGCCTCTGCACGGAGTAGTTCCACGGTAAACTGCATAAAACCAATTGTTTCTTTCTCTGCTTGTGAAATAACCTGATCCAAACCACCGGCAATACCGGCCAGTTTAAACTGATTGCATAGCTGTTTGATTTCCTGTTGTCTTGTTTCCATATATGTTCTTTTTTATTGATTTTCTGTAAAATGTAAAATGGACTGTACGATGGCCGGTCACTGTGAGGATGCCGGCCATTTCGGCTAGTCGCCTGAAAAAACTGCCTCATAAGTATCCATATCGCTTTTCTGTGGGTCAGTTTGTGCCTTATGCAGCATTTCCCCGTTCAAAGGGTTCATCGGTATGATTTTTACCTCCTGATGTTCAACAGGTGCTGATTCTCTCAGGAAAGCTTCCGCTATGTTCCTGAAATCAACGGCACTGACGATCTTGTTGACACTGCAATATTCCAGCGTTTTGCTTGCTATAACTGTATTTACAGTGGCCATCGTTGTTTTCAGCAGTTGGATCTGGTCCCTGATGTAGCGGGGTTTGGCATCTTTGAGCTGGCTGATCCAGTCCAGTGCCATCGGCTTATTCTCCATCAGTTCGCAGAACTCCTCCATCATTTCTCCAATCATTCGTCTTTTGTCGCGCAGGTGATCCGTCTGAAGGATCTTCTGGCCTTTTAAGGTACAAATGCTATGACGGCACAGTTCTTCCTTTTTTTGATTCAGCAGAATGATCTGGTCAAGGGTCACTTTTAGAAATACCTGAGTCCCTTTACCTTTGTAGGTGCCCAATGGCAGGCTGTAGAGGTTGCTTTTCCAGGATATGGTATTATCTTTCCTGACACTATACAGGGGGTATTCCGGCTGTTCTGTAGGATAGGGTTTCCATTCCCTGAGAAACTCCCTTTCAATAGCATATTCTATTCGCGGCTCTTTCTGGGTAGTACCATGAACAAGGGCATTGGCTGTGCGAAAAAGCCAGGCAAAAACTTCATCGTTCAGCGTTTCCAGATCTTTAAAGGACCGGTTGTAGAGAAAGTTTTGCTTCACATATTTTACCACGTTTTCTACCTTTCCCTTGCTTTCCGGATCAGCTTTTCTGCAGAACCAGGTGGCAAAACCGCTTTCTCTTACATAGGACCTGAACTGGGCGGTCATGATCAGATCACCCAGGTTCTCATCTATCAGAAACAGTCTGTCCTGATCATAAACAATTACCAAAGGACGTCCATTAAGAAACGCAAAAGCTTTTTCATGAGCCTCTATGACGGAGGCTGTGGTAAAAGGGGTATCGCTGAACAGAATGTATTTGTACCGGCTGCGAGAGAGAACAAATGTAAAGAACTGTACTTTTCTGGTTTTCCCTAAAGTCGTTTTCATATTGTAGAAACCAAAGTCAACCTGTGCCTGTAAGCCGTAGTCCAGCTCCGGCACACAGGCATATTCCCTGATCGGTTCTGTACGGGGAATATTATAACGGTCTCTTACTGAATAAACAAAATTGAATACGGTACGGCCGGTGACTGTCGGAAAATCAGCATGATGTTCTTTGAGCCAGTCGTGCATCTGAGCTGCTGAAGTATCCGGATATGCGGTCAGCTTCTCTTTAACAAACTGTTCATACGTTTGCAGTGCTTGTCTGCGGCCTTTGCTTTTTTCCAACTCAGCGGCATATTCCTGCTCACTCATGGACAAAAGTCGTTTGACAGTGCGCCAGTTAATGCCGAACTCTTCGGCTATTTTGGTAATAGAAAAGCCTTCATAATCCCTTTGGTGGACTAAATGATACATCATAAATTTGCTTAAATAATAGTTCATAAAACCTTTGTCTTTTTTGTGTGTGACAAAGGTGTTTTTTACATCCGGCAGTACTGCCGGATGTAAAAAACTCTGTACTTATTCTTGCCGATTATTCTGTATTCATTCCTTCCGTTTTCTCTGCACTATTCTTTCCAATTTCTCTGCACTCTTATTTTCCGAAAACTCTGCACTTTTAATTTCCGATTACATAAATGGTTGAATCTGTAAAAATTGATGGGGCTATACTTAAAAATTCGAGAAAAATGGTTTTAAAGGAAACCAAATACTGGAAGCTTTTGCCCCTAACAAATAGTTATTGGAAACCTTGACTTTTAATTTTATATGGCGGATTAGTAATATATCGGGTTTTATAACCAGGTTTATCTGTAATCCAAAGCAATCGGTTTATAAAATCAAGTACTATAACCGCTAATTAAATAAATAAATAAGCTAAATTAGTTTACCTAATCACTTTTGTTTGACGAACGAGTTTATATATAACTACCGCGCTGTAGCATTTTTAGATGTCCTTGGTTTTAAAGAAAAACTAAAAGGATTTCAACTTGAAGCAGTGGATCATTACACGAGTGTGGGTGATGAGGATTATGGTGAGGGTGAAGATGTTCCAATTCCAGTTTATTACTCAAAAAAAGCGGCTGAGTTTATAGAGACATTTAAAAAAGCGACCTCTAAATTAGATCCTGAGGTTTTTAATTACTTCCTTTTTAGTGATAATATCTGTATCACCGGAAAAGATAACCAAAATGAAAACTCTTTAACTGATCTTTTATTCGTAATCTGTGAATTGTATTATGAATTTGCAAAGCAGGGATATTTCTTACGAGGAGGTATAGATTTCGGCTTATTTGTCGATGATGAAACACTGGCCGTAG
>CAYHRC010000345.1:0-3287 GCA_964358565.1 uncultured Sphingobacterium sp.
GCATTGCTAATCTGATCAAAGATCTGGTGCATTGACCGTGACCGTCCCGAAAAAAAAGCCTTTACTCATATATATTAAAGGTTTTTATTTGTGATTAAATCGTTTAAATCAGACTTTAGCTTTTATTAATTCCTCCTGAATTCTTTTGCCGACAACTTTATCCTGATCAGGCTTAAGCATGAAAACAGTTAGTGTGATACTATCATTTTTACCTCCCATTACTTCTATGGTAATCAAATCTCTCTTCCCTTTTTTTGATGGAACAGCACCGAGAGCAGTTTGAAATGGCATGGTGCTCCCTATAATTCCACCAGCTACAGGAGCTATTGATAACATTTTAATAATTTCTCTTCTTTTCATAGTATTTTGTAAATTTCAATTTTAGTTTATTAAATAATTTTCAGATACCTGTTACGGGCCTTTCAATTAAAGACGTCCGCCATTTTATTTGAAACATACTTAATTAAAAGAGCCATATTTTTTTGATACTCCCTGGTTGAGATATACTCCTGCGATGAGGCGTCCACTATCCCTTTTCCATTCTCATCGCTAAGCTTGGCAGTATTTGTTTCATCGCCGTTTGCTGAGACAGAAAAGGGGCGGCTTATCTGCACATGTTTTACAAGCCAGCGATCATTATCCAATGAATTGATAATGGTTTTTACCAAGGTATCTGCAGGCATGTCAGGGAGAGCAGATTTTAAGACGAAGTTTTGCGACAGAATACTATTCCCAGTCATTCTCAATTTTAACGGAGAATTTTTTATCGCTTCGTTTAAAGAAAGCGCATTGACTTTACTATACTCATCCTTCAATTTTTGAATGTTTATATTGACCTTCCCTCCATAGTGCGCAAGCAGGTTTTTATCATCATAATCCCACCAATAATGTCCGTCTTTAACTCCCGTTCCTGTACGATGAGCATAGAGACCTTTATTAGTCCCTACTTCAATAAATGTAGCATGTGTACGGGTGCCATTTAAGGTTTTATCTGCAGGCAGCCGTGTACTTTCCAGCCATTGAATTGCATCAGGTATACGGGCGAGGAATTTCCGGTCGCCGGTAAGCTGATAATACTTTAACAATAACATTGCATGGTCATAAGTAAAGGAAGGAAGTAAAGCAGGAGGCTCATAAGAACGGGCATGAGCTGGTTCAAGATTCATATTATATTGCTGAGCCCAGCCTGCCTGTGGATTTCCCTGCTGAGTGATCAGATAAAAGTTCATCCCCCGACGAATTGGATCAAGGAAACGCTCTCCACCCAAAGTTGCATAACACTTGATCAAAAAATCTATATTACCCGAAATCACCTCATCATTGAAGGTGTAAAATGAGGTGTAATCCTCAAAGTTTCCATGAGGATAATCATATTTGAGAGGATATCTCTGTGGCCAGCCACCGAGAGGATATTGACTGTCAATAATAAATTGTATGGCTTTATCCAATGCCGGTTTATACTTAACATCCATCTTTTGGAGATATAATCTCAAAAGAAAACTTGCCGGTTCAGAAGTATTGGAATCATCAAATGTTGAATTTCCATAGAAATGGTTATACTCTTCAAAGCCCCAGGCATTTTTCCCAATGGTATTATACCATTCCTTTAAAGACCTGTCACCAGCAAAATCTATGATATAGTTCCAGCCACCTTCAGGTAACTGACCCCATATCAGCGCGCCCGCAGTCTTTTCAGCAGCCTGGTAATAATACTCATCACCAGTGGCCTTATAAGCATCGAGAAAGACTTCACCCATACTCACCGTTCCCGGACTTTGTACCCATACCTGGCTCTTAAATCCCTCCAGCTCGCCCCATCGGCGTGAAAAATCGGTAAGGTAATGGGCAACATAGCCACCATTTGTGCTTGCCTTTTCCACCATAAAGCGGGTAGCTCTTAGCATAGCTGATTTGGCCTCCTGATTCAGATTTTTCGTCTGAGCAATTCCGTTATAGCTCAGCCCTAAAGAAAATAAAATGATAATGAACGCGGCTTTTACTGATTTCATTTTAATAATTAAATGCTGGTTTGAAGAAGCACCAGTCTCCTTTTTTAAAGAATATTCTTTATATCATTAATCTGCTTTTCGGTTAAAATTATTTTACCGGCAGCGGCATTTGATTCCAGTTGCTGCACATTTGAGGAAGATGGTATCAGGGGACCCATTCCGGGTAAAGTAAGCATATAGGCGATCACCATCTGACTTAATTCCATGCTCCACTCGCTTGATAAGGCACCCAGTTTACGAAGTTTCTCCATTTGTAATTCGGAGGTCTGCTCGATACCTCCTTCATCAAACAGACGATCACCAGGTCCAACAGCAGTCAGATCAAGGTATCTGTCTGTAAGAAGTCCGCGCGCCATCGGGCTCCAGGCAATGAATGAAATGCCCGCCTGAGCAGTATAATCCATAACACCCTTATATGATGCGCTCTCACCCTCCAGAATATCAAATTGATTCTGTACAGCCAGGATACGGCTTCGGGCTGACAAGTGATCCTGTACCTTCTGATAAGAACTGAGTTGTTCAATATTGAAATTCGAAACAGCGAAATAACGTACAAGATCCTGTTTTACAAGGTCTTCTATTGCTAATAAACTTTCCTCTGGCGGTGTATTCGGATCAGAGGAATGGAAATAAAGAAGGTCGATGTGGTCTGATTGCAGTCTTTCCAGACTCGCATAAACCGCTTCCATAATATTTCCCCTCGAAAGTCCGCAATGATTAGGCGTTAATCCATCCATAGTTCCTGCGAGCTTAGTTGCCAGAACTACATTGCGTCGTTCTGTTGGATTTTTTTGAAACCAGGTTCCAATTATGCGTTCAGAATTGCCGGAAGCATTGTTATAACGATTGGCAGTGTCCCAGAAAGTAACCCCTAACTCCAAAGCCCTGTCAAAGATCCGGAATGCATTTTTCTCGTCGATGC
Organism: uncultured Sphingobacterium sp.; assembly: GCA_964358565.1. Taxonomy (GTDB): domain Bacteria; phylum Bacteroidota; class Bacteroidia; order Sphingobacteriales; family Sphingobacteriaceae; genus Daejeonella. The sequence goes on from CAYHRC010000345.1 coordinate 2,932, forward strand.
GTGAACCGTCCCCACTCTCGGGGTAACCCATTTTCCAGGTTCCTAATCCTACATTTGAAACCTTAAGACCTGAGCTACCCAGTTTACGAAAGGGCATTTCATTAAATTTTGTCACCTCAAAGGGAATATTGTAAAATGACGAGGCTGTATCTCCTTTTTTCTTCATAATAAAATCTTGTATTAAGCAAAAATGCCGGAAGGCTTTTCCCCCCTGCTTATTATCCGGTCAATTGCCAGAATGCTAACCATCAGCTGGCGGGGATAATGATAATGTTCTGCCCGCACAAGTGAATATTTTTTCACTTTACGGTCACCACTGTCAATCACAAAAGCGTATTCAGGACGAACGAATTTCT
>CAYHRC010000346.1:0-3286 GCA_964358565.1 uncultured Sphingobacterium sp.
TTTGGTTACCCCCGCCACTTGCTCCTGTTGCGCCGATGTTTTTAGGGTCAACATAGGGAAGTGAGCTAAGCAAATCCACTCCACGCATATTGTCAGAGATCTGAACCCCTGCCAGAGACTCACCGATATTCAGGAGAGAAGCTCCCAGGTTGGCTCCATGATATTCATCTTTTCCATGTACCGGGGTCCTCTCGCCAGCTCCCCAGGCATCGATATTAAGACATACATAACCATTAAGTGCCAGGCTCTGACCAATTGCCTGAAAAGACTGATATAAACGGCCTCCGGGCCAGTGACCATGCATAACAATTACAGCAGGGAAGGGACCCTTACCTTCCGGAACATATAAATTTGCCGTGGCATAAACTCCCGGGCGTGTTTGAAAGGCAATATTCTTGATTTTATACCCTTTCATTTGAATTGAACCCGTTTCCTTTACATCTAAAGGCAGATCATGGTTTACAATAAGTCCGGTCTTCTGTATGATCTTATTTCGGAGCTGCGAACGGTATGTCTCCCATTCTTTAACGTTATCGGGTAACTGATGTGTCCCGAATTGTACAAGCGCCAGGCTCCTTAGCCTGCTTTCAAGCAGATCTGAATGGTTTTTGGTCAAAACAGAGGGCAGACTGTCTGAAATTAATATATGACTTTCAATATATTCCGCCCGCGGTTCACTCACTGCTAAAAAGCGGAAATGTATAACTAAAAAGAAGATGCAAAATATTTTAATTCTATTCATTCACGAGTGTTATTTGAAAATATTTAATAGAAAAATGCAAGTCCATATTTCCTATCATTAACCGGATCATTGATCAATGAATGGAGGCAATAAACTCTTAATCTACCAAAAAAGCATGAAATTATTAATATTTATCAGGGCATTGGCAAAACTTTCCTCTTCCAATGCCCTGATAAATTATCTAGTTGTATCCCGGGTTTTGAACTAATTTCGCGTTTTTCTGAATTTCATATGCAGGTATGGGAACCAGATAATTTTTATCAAAAAAGGCGCGTTGTTGAAAATCTATTACTGTATAGGTCTTTTTCCCTGTAGTAATATTTTTGGCGATACCCATTCTCCTGGCAGGAACATTAAGAACCTGAGGTGCAATTTTCCATCGACGCACATCAAACCAGCGATGCTCCTCAAAAGAGAGTTCAATTCTTCGTTCCTGTTGAATCCTGGCTAACAAAGCAGTTCCGCTTTCAGTTACAGGGGGCATTTTAACACTTGGCCTGCTTCTTATCTTATTTACGTACTCTCTGGCTACAGGTTCATTGCCCAGATTATACATAGCTTCAGCATAATTAAGTAATATTTCAGCATAGCGAACAAATGTCCATGGGGTGCTTCCAATATTTACTCCACCCGGATTTGTTATACTTTCATCTAAGAATTTTCTTAAATAATAACCTGTTTGGGTAGAATTCCAGGGCTGGGATGAACCTTCATTTGAATCCTGTCCACCAGGAAGAAAAGTCTCAACTGTACGATGTTTGAAAGGCGCCCCGTCATAAAGAATAGATGCATAGAAACGAGGATCCCTGTTAACATAAGGATTTTGAGGGTCATAAGCAGAATCATCTTTAGGAAGTTTTCCATTAAGGGTCTCATAATCATCAATAATATTTTGCAGAGGATGTACCTGAGCAAAGCCACCATAACCATTCGGATATTGACTTAATTCAACAAATGTGTTTTCCGGATCGATAGTTAAATTGTAAGGTCTGTTCCATATGATCTCTGAATTATACATTGCTGAGGTAAGAAATAAAGACTTATAATCAGCATACAATGAATATTGATTTAAGTCTATAACAGCCTTTGCGGCATCCGCTGCCTGCTGCCATTTCGCCTTATCGTTTGTCGGATTATTCAGGGGACTGGCTGCATACAATAAAGCTCTGGCTTTCATAGCAAGGGCTGCACCTTTTGTAATCCTGCCCTTTTGTGCAGCCGGATAAGTCAATGGCAACAGACTTGCTGCCTCATCTAACTCTTTAAGGGCAAAACTCATACACTCTGCATAAGAATTTCTTGGTACAAGAAAATCATCATTCAGGCCAAATGGTTTTGTAATCAAAGGGACTCCTCCATAAAAGCTGATAAGCCTGAAATATGAATAAGCTCTTAGAAACTTCATTTCACCTATCATTCTGGATTTTACCGCCGCATCAATAGGAGAAGCATCTATTTTACTGAAAAAGATATTGGTTTTTGTTACAACCTTATAATAACCTCTTTGAGGATCATTCCAGTAATCAAGAGCACCCAAAGCATCAGGTGTTATATTCCCTGCATTTATTGCAATAGCTGCAGAATTAGCCCGTCCATTATTCTCATCAGTAAGGGTTGACAGTGAGTTCACCATTGAATAATAAAACCCACTTGGCAATATCCGATAAGTATTATTGACAAAGGTTTCTACCAAATTTGCATCTTTCCATACCAGGTCCTCGGTAAAGGAACTTAATGGTGCCTTATCCAGAGGATCCTTGCTACAGGAAAAAAGGAGTGTTATAGTACAAACCAGAAGTGTCTTATAATTAAACACAGACTTTGCGATTTTATAAATAAGATAGTTTTTGCTGTTCATGATTTTTTCTTTTAAAAAGTAAGAGATAATCCCATATTATAAATTTTGCTTTGAGGGTAAAAATTACCCCGTTCATTATCGCCTTCAGGATCATAAATCTTCATTTTGTCGAATGTGAGCATATTATTGCCATTCAGATAGACCCTCAAATCGGCGATATTAAGTCTTGACAAGAGGCTTTTAGGCACAGAGTAACCCAATTCTAAAGTTTTTAATCTTAGGAAAGTTGCGTCTCTCAACCAGAAAGAAGAAGGAAGTCCGCTTACGTCTGTACGTGTATCCAGTAAAGGTAAAATTGGATATTTCGAGTCCATACTTCCTGGTCTGTAGCGGTTTAGAAGTAATTCCTCACGAGTATTTACTGCCAGCCTTCCATTTTCATGATAATACTGCCATGCTCTTGATTGTCCTGCAAAATTTGCGAACAAAGAAAAATTCTTGTAGTCCATTGATAAGTTAAGACCGAAAGTCATTTCAGGAATATTGGAACGGTTCATTCTGACCATATCAGAACTCGTAATTAAACCATCCTTATTTACATCTTCATATTTCAAATCGCCGACTTTTGTTCCCAGTACCTTTGGAATCGCATCCAGTTCGGCCTGGGTCCTGATTATGCCGATAGCATTGTAATAGTTTGTAGCACCCAGCGCTTTACCCTGAACTTTTTGCCATTCGGGGATATT
>CAYHRC010000347.1:0-3268 GCA_964358565.1 uncultured Sphingobacterium sp.
TTCTCAACGATGGGTTTATCCTTGGGCTTGGCCGGTCTTGCGGGTACAACTGCAACGTTGTAGTGATTAGCGAAATCAGCAAAACTTTCATTCAGATCTGCTTCGTACTTATCTGCTTTAGTTACCGCTGACTTTAGATTGTCAGGCACCAGGGCTCCCGGTACGCCGCCAAAATAATGAAGGGCATTCTCGGTGGCACTGATAAACTCTTCTTTCTTCTGGCTATGAAGCGCTTCCACGTAAGTTAAACCACTGAAGCCCAAAACAGCAATATACACCTCCTTACTGATCATCTCACCGGTATCACGCTCCACGATGTGAAGTTTCTTTCCGGTAAAATCTATGTATGCTTTATCTGCTGGCTGATGGCTGAAATGACCGCTGACATTCTTTTGCTCCTGCCATTGCCGATAATAATGACAGAATTGGCTATAGGCGTATCCATCGGGATAACGGGTTTTATACTCGCCCCACAGAAGCCAGCGATTGACACCTACGGACGAAAGCTCTTCATCCATGTATGGAAAAAAGGATAGCAGATCCAGGTTTCTGTCCCTGCTTTCAATAACTGGTTCAGCGAATAACTTCTCGAGTTCATAATCTTCCTTAACAGAAAGATCATTGATCTGATTGCCCTTGAGTAAAGCGGTACGGATATACTTCTTAACGGTGTTCTTAGAGGTGCCCGTGATCCGGGCGATCTGCCGGTAGCTTTCTCCAGTTTGGTGTAATAGAAAGATCTGTTTTAACTTGATCATATTGATAGTTTCTGCTGCCATGCGCTGTGATTTATATCACAAAGCAAGCATCTAAAGCAGAAACCAGGTGGGTCAGTATGTCGGAACGGCATACTGACCCACTTCTAATCAAATAAATGCCATTCCGGCATATTGACCCCACTTAAGACATTGCAAAAGAGGTCTTTATTCAATTATACTAATAAAAGTGGGTCAGCTTGCCCGGAATGGGGGGTCAGTATGGTCCGGAATACGCATTTCCCCCATTAGCTGTAAAAACCTTATGATAAAGTCTCAGTTCAGATCCTTAGTATTTCGGGGCTCATTGGATCAATTCCATGATTTACAATTTTAGGAGATAATTTTAATAAGCGCGAAGGATTGCGATTTTGCGCCATGAATGATGGTGGGAAGTAAATATATTACATACAGATAAAAATTATTATAATTAAATGACAATGTATTTATACTATATTTGCTATCAGACCAATAGAAGGAGCCTTGTTTAATCATATCAACATTGTACCACGCTGGATCATTTTTTGCCTGGATCTGCTTTTCTGCGTTTTTGCCTTATGTTTCGCCTATTTTATTAAGTTCAATTTTAATATTGAAGAAATTAACCTGAATGAATTCAGCAGGAATATTCTCATTTTTACCGCTATAAACACCATAGTCTTCCTGAGTATAAAGACCTATGCAGGGATAATCCGTTATACCAGTGCCCAGGATTCCTTCAGGATTTTGTTCTCTATCCTGGTTAGTAATGGGCTATTTTTCTTTGTTAACTTATTGCTGGTCAGTTTTAACAGGGAAAGTTATATTTCCAATGTTATCCTGATCATCAATGGTTTAACTGGCTTTCTTTTGTTAATCACCTATCGGGTCATGGTAAAATACTTCTTTATGTACGTAAAGAATTATCGCATCGATAAACGAAGGGTGATTATGTATGGCGCCGGAGAGGCAGGCATTGCTGCCAAACGCACCCTGGATCATGATAATAAAGTCAACATGCTTCTCACAGCTTTTATAGACGATGATGAGCACAAAGTCGGGAAATCTATTGACGGGATCAAAATATTTCATACCCGGGAATTCTTATCCCTTGTTAAGCAGGAGAAAATTGATGACCTGATCATTGCCACCATGAATATCCCGCCTGATCAGAAAAACAGGATCGTGGATATTTGCCTTGAAAATGAAATCAAGGTTTTAACTCTACCCCCGGTCAGGAACTGGATAAACGGACAACTTTCAACTAAACAATTACAGAATATTAAGATAGAGGATCTTTTGGAGCGGGAGCCAATAGAAATTCATAATGACATTATTGGCGGGCAGTTAAAGGGGAAACGGGTTTTGGTTACCGGGGCTGCGGGTTCAATTGGATCTGAAATAGTCAGGCAGGTAGCCGAGTTTAAACCTCAAATGATCATCCTGAATGATCAGAGTGAGACCCCTTTACATGAACTTCAGCTGGAATTACAGGAAAATAACCTGTATAATACCTTTCATTCTTTCATCGGAGATGTCCGCGATCATTGCCGTATGGAACTGCTTTTCCAGACCTTTAAACCTCATTATGTCTATCATGCCGCCGCTTATAAGCATGTACCCCTGATGGAGCATAATCCCGGTGAGGCTGTACGCACCAATGTGATGGGGACCAAAACTGTAGCTGATCTCTCAGTAAAATACGGGGTGAATAAATTTGTAATGATCTCCACGGATAAGGCGGTTAATCCCACGAATGTAATGGGGGCATCCAAGCGGATTGCGGAGATCTATGTACAATCGTTATATAATTCTTTCAAATACCAGGAGCCCACGGTTTATACCAATGGTCTCAGTCATTTGAATGAAGACCGTTCTAATGTAAAAACGAGGTTTATTACGACCCGTTTTGGAAATGTTCTTGGCTCGAGCGGCTCAGTTATTCCCCGTTTCCAGGCACAGATTCAAAAAGGAGGGCCAATCACAGTCACTCATCCGGATATTACCCGTTATTTCATGACCATACCGGAAGCATGCCGTCTTGTTCTCGAAGCCGGATCTATGGGTGAGGGGGGTGAGATCTATATTTTTGATATGGGCAAATCAGTTAAAATTTTCGAGCTCGCAAAGAAAATGATCCGCCTTTCAGGTCTGGTACCCCACCAGGATATTGCCATTGAATTTTCAGGCCTGCGCCCGGGTGAAAAGCTTTACGAGGAATTATTAAACGACCTGGAAAGTACGATCCCTACGCATCATGAAAAGATCATGGTTGCCCAGGTGAGGGAGTATAATTTCCAGACTATCAGTAAACATATCCGTGAACTGATCAGTTTGAGCTGTGAATACAAAGACAGGCAGGTTGTTGTCAAGATGAAAGAAATTGTTCCTGAATTTAAGAGCAATAATTCCGTTTACGAGGAACTGGATATTTTGGTGGAGCCTGAGGTGAAAAAGGGAGCCGGGGTGAGGGTGGCTGATTGAAAAGGTGTAGGGTATAGAGTACAAGTATCAGGTATCAGGTATCAGGTATC
>CAYHRC010000348.1:0-3261 GCA_964358565.1 uncultured Sphingobacterium sp.
GGAACATCTGTTGCCCGTCCGAACGGTAAGAGTATCTAAAGGCGCATTCATTGGCGTATTGAGGTAAATACTTCCTGCTTACCTGAATGTGCGTTCCTTTGATCGTCCGCTTTAAGTGACTGAAAAAACCTTCTACTGAATTGGTGTGAAATATACCCCTTACAAATTCATCCTTTTCATGCTGAATAACCTCATGGTTAAACTCTTTATTTAAGCCTGTATACACCCCAAAGCCATCGGTAACAAAGCATCAGGACTAAGCTTAGAACGTATTAGGGGCTTTAAAATCGTGCCAGTAGCCTTATCTCCCTCCAATACAGAAGTATAAACTACTCCGTCCCGTTGTAGCATGGCAAATACAGGTGTTTTACCCATATATCCCGTTCCTTTAGCGTTTAATTCGTCACGAACTTTCTTATGCTTATTAGCCCGTTGACCGCCTATATACTTTTCATCTGCTTCCACAACACCACTTAATAAATCCCCTGATTTGTTATTCATTAGTTTGCGGATCTGATGACCCATTCTCCACGCTGTTTTATACGTTACACCTAATTGCCTCTCTAACTCTTTAGCTGATACATCATTACGGGTTGAAGTTATTAAGTAAATAGCGTAAAACCAACTAACCAATGAAGTGGTAGAGCTTTCAAATACCGTACCCGCTGTTGGATATAGCTGATATTGACAGTCTTTATCTGAACATTGATAAGAACGTTTACCCGCAATCCTTTTAAATGTAGTTTCCTGACTGCAAGCAGGGCAACAAGGAACAGCCTTAAGCCTTAACGAAAGGATATAATCCAAACATACATCGTCAGATGGAAACTCCTTCCTAAACTGGTTAATTGTATATCGTGGTGTTTTCATATATTTAAGTTCAAATCAGATTGTTATGAATGATATTATTTACTTTTTAAAGAATTACGGGGAATTATTGTCTATTACTTTAATTCCTGTTATTATATGGTTTTTAGGTATTCAGTTTCAGAATCGACAAGCTAAAAGGAAAGCTAAAGAGGGTTTATTTTTGAGACTGATGGCACACCGCAAGAAATATCCGCCAAATCAGGAGTTTGCCGATGCATTAAACCAGATAGATGTCGTTTTTCAAGAGTCCTCGAAGGTGCGAAACTCTTGGAGAGCATACTTTGATAGTCTGCATCCAAGTTCACAGCACAATTCCCTGCAAAACGCTTTTCTTCTTGATCTACTGTCAGACGTAGCGAACGACTTAGGTTATCACGATATAAAGCAGACTGAATTAGATCGTTTTTACGTCCCTCAATATTTCTTAGATCAAGTGAATAATCAGGATTTGTTTTATACCGAGTATTTACGCATTCTACAACGTTCAAAGAATCTAGCTGAACCGTTTTCCGAGAAGGAATTAAAGGAAAGAGTGAAGCAAGCCAAGAAGGGATCATAACCAAGAACCATCCCCGATAATCAAGCAATAACCGTTAACTGCCTGTAGGGGATAGTTACCCTCTGGAGGGGGGTGCTTTGGCCTTGTGAGATGGCATGGGGAGGATATCCAATTATTAATAGAACTTAATATTCAGAAATTATTAATCTGGATTTTAACCTCATAGCCATAAGTTTTACCCTGTAAAGTATAATATCTAAGTACTTTGTACTAAGTACTATTACTAATCCCTATTTTTGCAATTCAAGAATAAAAATCTGTTTGAATGGTGTTGTTAGAGAAATTGAAGCTGAGCAAGCCCCTTGTCAGGGCTATGACTGATGCCGGCTATCTTGGTCCGAAGGAAATCCAGTTGAAAACGATGTCCAGGATACTGGGAGGCCAGGATGTGATAGCACAGGCTCCTGAAGGTTCCGGAAAGACAACTGCGTATGTCCTTGGTGTTCTCATGCGCCTCAAGTATGGTTTTGAAGAGGCCCCGCGTGCTTTAATCCTTGTTCCTGACAAAGAGCATGTACTTGAAGTAATCGAACGTTTTACCCTACTTAACAGAAACAATACTATCCGGATAGTAGGACTGTATCCGGAAGCGGGTATGGAAAGCCAACTCAATGCACTGGCAGATGGTGCTGATATTGTGGTGGCCACTCCCGACAGGGCAAGGGCAATCTATCTGAAACTAGGATTGAATCTGAACAAGATCATGATGTTTATTGTTGACGACGCTGGGGACATAATCAAGCGCGGTATGCAGCTTCCTGTAGCTGAACTGGCAAGGAGTATTGTCAAATGTCAGCACCTTGTATTCACAGAAGTGGTTCATGATAAGCTTCATCTTCTCATCGATCAGTTTATGAATTTACCGGCACTGGTTGAGGTTACAGAGCTGGGAGAGCAAAAACTGGAAACCTGTGAACAAATCTTATATAAAGTGCCTGATTTCGGCACTAAACTTAACCTCTTAAACCTGCTTCTTCAAGATTCTGAGATATTCAGTAAAGTTGTGGTATTTGTTAATACCCGGCTAACGGCCGAAAAAGTATTTAAAAGCTTATTCAAATATCTTGACCAGGAGATTGCCATCTATAAACCTCTCTTCTTTGACCACCCTGGTTTTGATCGTATAGACGATTTTAAAAGTTCAGATAAAACCCGCGTGCTGATTGTTGCTGATGATCTGAAGGAAAATATTAACCTGAGTGGAACGCCTGTTATTTTCCACCTTGAAATGCCTGTTGAAAAAGAAACATTTTTAGGCCGGGTGATTAAAAATAATAGTGATCCTCATAATGAGACCCTGGCTATCAGCTTTGCCACTGATATTGAACTGACCATGGTTAAAAGAATAGAACAGGCTATAGGAAAACCGATTACAATTGCTGAATTGCCTTCTGACCTGGTTATTTCAGCAGAATCTGCTTCAAAAGAGAAAAAAAGCAGCAGTAAAAAGAAGGATGAATCTCCTGCCGGTGCTGCCTTTCATGATAAGAAGGAGAGTAATGTGAAAGACTATAATTACAGTTCAAGGGAGAAAGCTAAAATGAAATTTAAAAATCGATAACATTCCTATATGTAGTTTGAATAAGTTACCCTCTTCTTGTCCATTTTTATTAAAAAACAATCATTTTTTGTATTAAAACCAAAATTTTTATTGTTTTAAGAAAAATATTGCTGCAATAAGAAATATTTCATTAAACAATTCAGACCATTATATTCTCTAAAAAAAAATATTGTTTAATACTATATTAATAATTATATTTGTTATCCCGACTTAATGGGATTTTTTTTAATTGTTGGTGTAAGGGGCGATAAGTTGAATTCGCCCGTTTTTT
>CAYHRC010000349.1:0-3257 GCA_964358565.1 uncultured Sphingobacterium sp.
TTTTCTGTTTCCTCTGATGCATATTTTCAGTGATGATCAACTCGCTTAATCCTGAATGACCGACTTCTTTATCAATCAGAAATTGTGGTATTACTCCTATTGCCCTTCCGCCCCTTGATAATACAGCATCAGCGATCAAACCCATTACACCTACCCTGCCCCCGCCAAATACCAGAGTCATATCTTTTTCAATAAATACATCTGCAAGCTCATGGATTGTTTTCAGCAGCAGCGGATCACCATTAAAATTTGCCCCGCAAAAAACACAAACAGATTTCATTGATTAGTACATAATAATTAAATCAAATATAATAATCTGTCAGATCTTGTATGTATTATCTAAAATCTCATATCTCCAGAACTACCGTATAGTAATTTGTCTGATCTCCCATCTCAAATCTATCCTATCTGCTGTAATTCGGTGCCTCTTTGGTAATAGTAATATCGTGCGGATGGCTTTCCCTCATTCCTGCAGCTGTAATTTTAACAAAACGAGCATTTTGAAGATCTTCTATAGTTGCGGCCCCGCAATAACCCATACTTGCCCTTAAACCGCCAATCAGCTGATGCATCACTTCATGAAGAGATCCTTTAAAAGGAACACGGCCTACTATCCCTTCAGGAACAAGTTTTTTAATATCATCCTCCACATCCTGAAAGTACCGGTCTTTAGAACCCTGTTCCATAGCTTCAATGGAACCCATGCCTCTGTAAGACTTAAATTTACGGCCCTCATATATGATCGTTTCACCGGGTGATTCCTCCACTCCTGCAAATAAGGAGCCTGCCATAATCGTGCTGGCGCCTGCGGCGATTGCTTTGGCAATATCACCGGTTTGTTTTATTCCACCATCAGCAATAACCGGAATCCCACGGCCATGTAAAGCTTTCGCACATTCATATACCGCATACAGCTGCGGAACACCAACCCCTGCAATGATCCTTGTGGTGCAAATGGAACCCGGACCGATTCCAACTTTTACAGCATCAGCACCAGCATCTGCCAATGCTTTTGCAGCTTCAGCAGTCGCTATATTCCCGACAATAACCTGAAGGTCAGGGTATTTATGTTTAACTTCTTTTAGTTTGTCAATAACCCCCCTGGAATGTCCATGAGCGGTATCAATTGTAATGACATCAACTCCGGCCTTCACAAGCGCATCAACCCGGTCCATTGTATCATATGTAACGCCAACCGCGGCGCCAACTCTCAAGCGGCCATGCTCATCTTTGCACGCTTTAGGGTAGTTCCTGAATTTTTGAATATCTTTAAATGTGATCAGACCGCTCAAACGGCCCTCATTATCAACAACAGGGAGTTTCTCGATCTTGTGATCCTGAAGGATCTCCTCTGCCTGTGATAAAGTTGTTCCCTCCGGTGCCGTGATCAGATTTTCTGTTGTCATTACATCCTTCACGGGTCGTTTCATATCCTTCTGAAAACGAAGGTCACGATTGGTAATGATCCCAACCAGCTTTCTGTCAGAGTTGATAACCGGGATTCCGCCTATCTTATAATCTTTCATGATTAAAAAAGCATCTGAAAGCAGAGCATCTTCATTCAGTGTTACCGGATCCTGAATAATACCGCTTTCTGAGCGCTTCACTTTACGTACTTCATCGGCCTGAAGGCTTATGCTCATGTTTTTATGAAGCATACCTATTCCGCCTGCCTGTGCGATTGCAATGGCCAAACCAGATTCGGTAACTGTATCCATGGCCGCCGAAACGATAGGAACATTTAACCTGATCTTCCTGGTTAAGTTGGAACTTGTATCTACATCACGGGGCAGAACCTCGGAATAAGCGGGGATTAAAAGTACATCGTCGTATGTAAGACCTTCGGAGACGAATTTTTCTGGATCGAGTTGCATAGCAAATAATTGAGGGGTTATTACTTGCCGGGCAAAGATAGTAATAATTATAAAAAAATGCGAATTACAATTGAGGACAGTCTACTTCTTGCCGACGATCACTCTTTCAAACTTATCAAAATGAAAGTATTTATGCGCTAAACCCTGCACATCCTCAGGGCTTATATTTCTCACTGTCTGTATATAATTCTGGTAATAATCATAATCGAGGCCCGAAAAATAAATATTTTTGAATTTATCTGCATGTGATAAAGCATTTTCAAGGCTTCCGAGCATTGACCCAAGCATATAATTTCTTACAAGGGAAAGCTCCTCAGTAGAAACCGGCTGATGCTTTAAAGTGTCTATTTCTTTTTGAATTTCCTCCATAGCCGAAGTACATACATCCGCTCCGACCTCTGAAGCAATAAAGAAATACCCGGTACTTTTCAGAGATATCAGGGCCGAACCGATGCCATAGGTATAACCTTTATCTTCACGAATATTTGCCATCAGTCTGGATCCGAAATAACCACCCAGGATGGTGTTGAGAACCTGAAGACCAGGAAAATCTGCATGAGTGCGATTGATTGCTACCTGCCCGATACGGATAGCTGACTGAAGTGCTTCAGGCTTTTCTATATAATGTTCAATACCAGGTCCTTGTGAAAAATGGAAATCATTTTCTGTTATTTCCCCGGCACTTAGCCAGTCTCTTCCAAAAAGCTCATCAACAAGTTTTATAGTTTCGTCTTTAACTGTTCCGGACATAATGACCGTACAGTTTTTTGGCTGGTAAGCTTCCCTGAAATAATCCTTTAACTGATCCCTGGTCAGCTTGTCATAATCATCAAAACCAACATCATAACCGTATAAAGTGTCACCAAACAACACCTTATTAAGGACTTTACGGCTAATAAAATCATTCTTTTCCAGGTTGACACTTAACTTTTGCTTCTGGTTACGGATAAGTGTATCGAGTTCAACCTGCGGAAAGATCGAATCTGAAATAATGGCTCTAACAATTGGTAAAGTGGAAGCTAAATGTTTGTTAAGCGAGAACAGCGTAACGCTTGATTGGTCATTACTATAATCAGTTTGCAGAAATGCTCCGTAATAATCAATTTTATCGGCAATCTGTGAGGATGTAAATTCGCTGGTACCATCATTCAGCATTGAATTTGCAGCAAATGTCTGCAATGGTTTGGAAACATCATACTTGATATTAGAAAATATAAATTCAATACGAACCAGGTCCTGGCTTCCTCCAGATACAGTGAATATTTTTAAGCCATTATTCAGAACATGGGACTTTGCCTTGATCAGTTCAATGTTTTCAGCTTCCCGGAATACCGGGGCGAGAGCTCTGTCGATCATCTTAATTTGCTAAATAATATAATGTTG
>CAYHRC010000350.1:0-3250 GCA_964358565.1 uncultured Sphingobacterium sp.
CCAAATGTAATGAAGTAAGCAGGTATAAAATATGATCAATATCACGGTTTAGCTGGTGAGTTGTGTGCTTGATCATCCCTTTTTATGTGGCATTTTTTATTTCCAAGTTATGCTTCAAAAAAAATGGTTCATAATTATTTTACAATTGACTCAAAGTAAAACAGATGTGGCACTTATTAATGTGTGTCTTTGCTAAGTCACTGCTCTCAAACCACTGTGGGAATTTGAAAATGGTCAGGTCGCAAGTTTATTTTTCATGAGTCACAACATAACAATCAACTTAAAATTATTAGATTTAGCTTGTAAAATTTAATCTCTAATAAAATGTCTGGATCGTTTAATCGCCGCAATTTTCTGCGAGCCACTGCACTGGCTGGTGCCGCCACTATTTTATCCCCGGGTTTACATGCTGAAAGCATAGATATCAAATCTGATGATATTGGCAAATCAAAATGGGACCTTGACAGTCCGGCACTTTGTGTTGACCTCAATAAAATGGAGCAGAACCTCAAAACTGTACAAACCCGGTTGCAGGGTACGGGTACAGGTGCTCGTCCGCATGTTAAAACTCATAAATGTCCGGCCATAGCAAAAATGCAGATCGCTGCAGGTGCGGTTGGAGTATGTGCTGCGAAATTGAGTGAATCAGAATGTATGCTGGTTAATGGTATCCATAATGTGCTGATGACAGGTGTTAATGTTACTGCACCTAAGATCAAGCATGCGATGGCGCTGAGAAAGAAGTATAAAGGCTTTATTCAGGCGGTTGATAATATACAAAATGCAAGAGATCTTCAGGATGCTGCAAAAGCTGCGGGAATCATTGCAGATATTGTTGTTGATGTTGATGTGATCAAGAGATCAGGTGTTAAAACCGGACTTCCTGCGCTTGAACTTGCGCAATTTGTTGACAAGGCTCCAAACCTGAAATTTCACGGTATTTTGGCATATGATGGTGCTGTACAGCACGTGGAAGGCTATAAGGTACGTAAAGAGCAGGCATTTAAAACCTTTGAACCGGTTGTTTACAGTTATGAACTGATGAAGAAAGCGGGATTAAATATGGAAATATTCAGTGGCGGTGGTACCGGCACCTATGATATGATGTATGAGATCCCGGGATTTACAGATGTTCAGGTTGGAAGTTACTTGTTCATGGACCATCAGTATATGGTTATAGGTGGCGCAAAAAATGATAAGGTATTTGATGATTTTGCACCATCTCTGACAGTAATGGCTACTATCATTAATAATAATTATCCTAACCGTCTGGTAACTGATTCAGGTGCTAAAGCTTTGACTCTGAACGTGCCACACGGTATTGTAATCGGTGAGCCTGATTTTGATTATAATGCTGGTTCAGATGAGTATGGTTCCGTTAGATTCACTAAGTCCAATAAGAATTATAAAGTCGGAGATAAGCTTGAAGTGATCATCCCTCATTGCGATCCGGCAGTCAATCTTTATGATTTTATGTATGGTATCCGCAATGGTAAAGTGGAATCAATTCTTCCAATATTAGGAAGAGGAAAATCTCAGTAGAATTGATAATTGATAGTTGAAAATTGACAGTGGTTTGAATAAATCTACTGTCAATTTTCCGTTTACTAATTAATCGGTGACGATTATTAATTCCCCAGAAGAAACAATTGCTTAGAAGTGGTACGGCAATTGGAGCATTGATCAGAGAAGCCCAGCATGCCCAATCCAGAGCCGACTTCATTCACAAAATGAGCATAGCTTTGAAAGAAGCGAATGAGACTGTGTATTGGATTAGTCTGCTTAAGGATACAGGTTATATAAATCAGGAGGAATTTTATTCAATAAGTGAAGATTGCAATGAAATTCTAAAGCTGCTGATCAGCATAGTCAAGATTACAAAAGGAATTAAAAGTTGACAATTAAGAGTTGACAATTCTCAACTCTCAATTGTCAATTCTCAACTAATCAAGTTTTTTGATTTCAATGTTTCTGTACCAAACCTCATTTCCATGGTCCTGGAGTGCGATCTTGCCGGACTGGTAGATTCCGAAGCCGGGCATCGTTTTAAATTTACTGCCGGCTATCATCTGCTTCCAATTGTCATCCCACATGGTGGTTGAAACAATATTTTCGCCGTTCAGAACGAAATTCAGCTTGCCATTATTTGAAATGATTTCAACCTGATTCCACTGTCCGACAGGTTTTACCGGTTCTTTACTGCTTGCTATAAGATCATAAAGATCGCCCGTGCGGTGTTTGAATATTTTGCCGTCAGCATGGCCATCATTGTCTAAGACCTGCATCTCCGGCCCGGTATTATAGGTTGTGGTGTATTTGGAAGGATCTTCATGAACATTGAAAATGATACCACTGTTTCCATTCTTAGATATCTTCCATTCAAGCTTCAAATGGAAATTTTTAAATTCCTCATTTGTTACCAGGTCGCCGCCCTGTCCGGCAGTCCTATTCTTTGCATCCAGGTAAATTGCACCATCCTGAACCTTCCAGTCGGCACCTGCTGCTGATTTACCGTAAGAATGCCAGCCATCGGTTGAGGTTCCGTTGAATAATTTTTGCCATCCCCGGCCTTCAGAAGCGTTCATTGTCTTTTTATTAGTGTTACAACCAGACATCAGAATAGAAGCCAGAATTACCAGAGACAAATATTTCATATTACTTGGTTTTTAAAGAAAGAACATATTCTACCATCTCTTTTGCGTCTTCCTTAGTTATGTTTGGATGAGGTGCCATCGGTATCTCACCCCAGTTACCTGAACCACCCGCTATAATTTTTCCGACAAGCATATCAATATTTGCATCAGTAGCACTGTATTTATTAGCCACGTCAACATATGCTGGGCCTACTAATTTAACGTCAACTTTATGGCAGGTAAGGCAATCGGACTTGTTGATAAGCTCCTGTCCTTTTGAAGAGCCTGCAGAAGCAGTAGTAGCAGCTGTTCCAACCTTATTTACATTTGTATCTACACTTGACTGTTGTGCAGTAGCGCTTTGGTTTTCTCCCACACTTGTGGTATCCTCAGCTGTACTTGATGTTTTGCTGTTGTTGCAGGCCATAATCACACTGCAAATCCCAAGAATTATTAATGATTTCTTCATGACAAATAATTTATTTTTTTTTAGTTAAGCGAAATTAGCGATTTATATTAAATCCCCAGAATTTTTCTGTTAAGCTCTTCATTGGATCCGGTGCCTGCAAAATCATCAAATGCTTTATCGGTAACCCTGATGATATGATCTTTAATGA